>CAYGMR010000638.1:0-1470 GCA_964350725.1 uncultured Ardenticatenaceae bacterium
ATGTCAATCTGGTTCGGCTGATTTCATTATCTACGACCGGTCCGCCATTCTGCCACACAAAAGGACTCAAGCGAAACAGCGAGGGTTCAATGCCGAGGCCATATTGATCGATACGGCCGTCGTCATCAAAATCTTGTGTGAGGGCAACGGCCGTTTCCACAAAATCTTCCCATGCCCACCGATCGGGTGGATAGGGCAGTCTGGCCGCGTCAAATAAATCCTGATTGTAATACACAACCAAACTGGAGATGTTTTGTGGCACACACATCAACTCACCCTGCCAGGTGAATGCATCGGTAGCAACGGCATAAAAATCATCCAGGTCAATCAAGTCGCTTTGCTCAAGATAGGGGCCAAGTGGTTCCAACATGCCATTGGCGGCAAAACTGGCGTAACGGCGATAATTCATCAAGGTTACTTCGGGCGGGGTGCCGGCTGCAAACTCTGACACCAGCCGTGTGCGGTATTCTCTGGGTGAAGGCACATGCGCGAGCGCGACGTGTACGTCAGGATGCTGGGCATTAAACGCGTCTACCAATTCTTTATAGGCATTATATTCGGCCGGATCTCCAAAAACCATAAAGGAGACGGTTTGCTGATTGGCCTGTGTGCCGCATGCAGGCACAATAATCAGCAGCAGTAAAAATAACCATTTGATGCGTACCTTGTGCGTCAGCGCCTTGTACGCTAAACAAGAAAATTTGTTACGAATTTTGCGCTTAATTTGTGCAATGCGTGGTGAAAAGCCTTTTTGCTTTTGGCTTGTTTGGGTTAGATTGTGTATCTCTACCTTATTCAAATTCTCAAACCTCTTTTTGTCTACGATTGAAAACGGGCTGCACAACTAAAAATAACAGAATGGGGATGAGCATGGTCCAAACGGCAGCGGCCAACATTAAGGACCAATCGGAGCGACTTAACTGCTGTAGGGTTTGCAGGGCGACGGGCAAAGTATAATGTTCACCCGTGCGTAGATAGAGCAACGGACTGAGGAAATCACCCCAGTAGAGAACAAAGGTGAGCAGGGCGACGGCAACGGCCGTTGCCTGTGCCATTGGCAGCGCGACCAACCACCAGGTCTGTATCACACCGGCTCCATCCAAACGGGCGGCATCATAAATAGCGGTGGGAATACGCCGAAAAGCACGATAAAACATCAACACAAAAAATGGGCTGGTGCCCATCCAGGCGGGTGCAATCAGCGCCCATATTGTGTTATACCAACCCAACTGCCGGTAAAGCAGGAAGCGTGTTGACCACAAAGCGATCCCTGGCACCATCAAAACCGCCAACGAGATGACGATCCAGCGCCGTTGACTGGCTCGTGGCAGGCGTGCCATACCCAGCCCGGCCCAGGAACTAATCAACAAAGTGATGGGTACAGCCAGGGCGACAACCAACAACGAATTCAAGGTAAAACGCAATAAGGGCAGGATTTGAAAGATACGGCCGTAGTTCGCCAAAGTCGGG
>CAYGMR010000638.1:1480-2729 GCA_964350725.1 uncultured Ardenticatenaceae bacterium
CGTAAGGTTGTTGGCAGCGGCGCATCTGGCGGATAAAGCGAGGCTGAAATCATCCACAGCAAGGGCAGCAAGAAAATGATCGCGATCAACGAGCGCAGCAGCGTTTGACCCACTGTCTTAAAGGAGAAATGTGTCATCTGTTGTCCCGATATTCCACTGTTTTGCAATCGCATACAAAGCCACCACAATCAAGCCAGTGATGGCATACATCACCCACAAAGCTGCACTGGCAGGGCCAAATGCACGCAAATCGAAGCCCTGCTCATAAATAAAAAATGGCAGCGTATAGGTGGCATAATAAGGGCCGCCTTGGGTCAATATAAAAATATGGGTGAAAGATTCCTGAAAGGTGAAAATGACATCGCGGAAAGTTAGCAATAACAAAATAGGGGCAATCAGGGGCAAAATAATATGACGCATCAGGCTCCAACTGCCGGCCCCGTCGATGCGGGCGGCATCTTCCAAATCCAATGGAATATCATAAAGAACTGCCAGACTGACGATAAACCCTTCGCCAATTTGCCACAAACTCATTAAAACCAGAGCTGGTTTAGCCCAGGTAGGGTCTACCAGCCAGGCGGGCGCTTCAATGGCGACCGCTTGCAGCAGCAGGTTTAACGGGCCATAAAGCGGATTGAGAATCCATAACCAGGCCAACGCAAAGGCGGCGGCAGGTACAATTGTGGGGAGATAAACGGCCGCACGAAACCATCCCAAGAAACGTCCGTTGCGCTGCATCAAACGCGCCAACAAAAAAGCCCCCAACACGCGTAAAGGGACTGGAATCAAAATTAACGCCAATGAATTGCGCACACTCAGCGCAAACAACTCATCGGTGTAGGCCAGTACAAAATTCAAGCTGCCAGCCCATGCGGGTTGTGAAAGCCCATCATAATGAAAAAAGGCCATACCAAATGAAAGCAGACCAGGCAAAATGACCAGCAATATGATGCCAAAAGCATAAGGCAGCAGCAATAAACGCCAGCGTGCCTGGTAAGAGAGTCGAGAAAATTTTAAGCGTTCAAGCATAGAAATTATGTAACTGTACAGGTCGGCAGGAATCCACGAATGGGATACCCGCCTTCGCGGGTATGACAGTCAAGAGAGACCTGTATAGTCACGAAATAATTACAATCAATGATAGTATTGCACGGTTATAAGAAATTCTGCACGAATTGTCAAAATGGGAGCTTAAGGAACAATAATCCCGCAAAAAACGTATTACTGCTAAAATCCCTAGTAACTGTCC
>CAYGMR010000639.1:0-473 GCA_964350725.1 uncultured Ardenticatenaceae bacterium
TAGCCAAAATGCCCTGTTCCAAAATTTACCGTTTCTTATTATGTCCCTGATTGCGGCTTGGACTATCATTGCTTTTGGTGAGGAGATGTTATTTCGTGCCTTTCTGATGGATAGCCTTGCTTTAATTTTTGAAAATAGCCGGGCTAAATGGATGTTATCCTTGATTGGCAGTTCACTTTTATTTGGACTGGCTCATTTTAGTTGGGGGGTAACGGGCGTCATAGAAACCACAATTATGGGTCTGCTGCTGGGAACTGTTTTTCTGTGCACAGGCCGCAACTTGTGGGTGACTGTAATTGCCCATGCCCTGTTAAACTCGATGGTATTCACCCTCATTTACAGCGGCATGATTTAATATCGTTAGCATTCCCCATTCACGTTTACAAAATCTGCCTTCCCATTTGAACAGGGGAAGCAGATTTTGTTGCCCAACGAGCAAGCCCGCTATATAGTGTCTATTATGAAAGACAATC
>CAYGMR010000639.1:483-2728 GCA_964350725.1 uncultured Ardenticatenaceae bacterium
TGTGGACTTGCTGGTGTCGGAATACCCCAAGATGGACAATCAAGAGAAACGCTATGTGCTCCAAGGACTGCAACAGCTTCGCTGGAGGCTGACCATAAGTTACACGGCCGTCACTGCTGGTGCGCTTTTGACAGTAGAGTTACTCTTTTTGGGCGTATTGGCTGCGTTTCTCATTTCCACGCTCAACGGCGGGGGGTTACAAACACAGCTTATTGAATCTGCCTCATCCAGTTATACGCCAGTATTGCGTTTTTTATTAACGCAAGAGCCACCTGATCAGGCGGGCGTTGTTGAATGGCTAAATAATGTCCATTCTGCATCTCTGCCCGCGCTTCCGTTTTCCTTTGATGCCACTGATAATCTGTTTGTTGTTGACCAGAACGGCCGTTTACTTGCCGTAAGCCCCCCCGATCTCCTTGATAATGGTCAGATCGGGCAACCGCTTGATACACAGCTCTTACCAGGGTCGGATGGCGTCATTCAATCCGCATTGGCGGGGGGAAAAGAGATAGAAAAACTGTATACCGTTGCCCAGCCAGGTGAAGATATCATGATGGCCATTCCGATATGGGACGCAACAGAAACCCAAGTAGTCGGTGCCTTGGTCGCCATAGCCACGACGCCAACGTTTGCTTCATTCTTTGGCGAAGCGATTCCTATCTTGGGCATTAGCCTCCTGTTTTTCACAATCATTGCCGCCCTAATCGGTACACTCTATGGATTTTTAGCCGCTCGTCAACCTGTGGAGCGACTTAATCGGCTGGCTGAGGCAAGCAGGGCTTGGAGTCAGGGCGATTTCACAAGAATGGTTGATGATTCCGCCCCAGATGAATTAGGTCAATTAACCCATCGCCTCAATAAAATGGCGCAACAGCTTGACCAACTTTTAGAAACCCGCCGTGAATTAGCTGTTCTTGAAGAACGTAACCGATTGGCACGCGATCTGCATGACAGTGTTAAGCAGCAAGCATTTGCCGCAGCGGCTCAGATAAGCGGTGTGCGCACGCTTATGCAACGCGATCCGCAAGCGGCTGAAGCCCATCTTTCCGAAGCCGAACAGTTACTTTACGATTTGCGACAAGAGTTGACAACGCTCATTCTTGATTTGCGACCAGCGGCATTGGATAATAAAGGTTTGGCTGCAACTGTCCGTGACTATGCCACCAACTGGTCGCGGCAAAGCAACATTATGTCTGACGTGCACGTTCAAAGTGAACGTGCTTTACCATTGGCTATCGAGCAAACTTTATTCCGAATCGCGCAGGAAGCGTTGTCCAATGTTGCCCGGCACAGCCAAGCTGAACGGATGGATATTGTTTTGAACTACACCAGCGACAAGATCACGCTGACCGTCACCGATAATGGCTGCGGTTTTGATATGGATAATAGATCGCGCGGTTATGGAGTCAATTCGATGCAAGCACGGGCGGCTTCGTTAGGGGGCATGGTGACAATTGAAAGTGTATTGAACAAGGGAACGGCCGTTTTTTGCACCATACCGATCAAGGAGAATTCTCATGAATAAACCAATAACAGTATTGCTTGTTGATGATCATGCGGTGGTACGTCAGGGTGTACGCTTTTTTTTGGAGTCGCGAGAGGAGTTTACGGTTGTGGGCGAGGCTGAATCGGGCGAAACGGCCGTTAAATTAGCTGCCGAACAGATTCCTGATGTTGTCTTGATGGATCTCGTGATGCCCGAAATGGACGGCGTTGAGGCGACCCGGCAAGTTAAAAAAATCAGCCCTCGTTCACAAATTGTTGTGCTAACCTCCTACCATGACGACGAATATATTTTCCCTGCCCTGCAAGCTGGCGCAATTTCTTACATACTGAAAGATATTCGTATGGAAGCGTTGGCGGAAGCCATCAAGCGGGCGGCGCACGATGAAGTGACCCTGCACCCGCACGTAGCCGCTCGTATCATTCAGGAGTTGCACGGTGTAAGAGGTGATGAAGTCAATCCTTTTACGGAGTTGACAAACCGTGAAATGGAAGTGCTCAAGTTAATTGCCGATGGTCTGAATAATAAGCATATTGCCAAACGACTAACGATTACCGAGCATACGGTGAAGGGGCATGTTAGCAATATCTTGAGTAAATTGCACTTGGCGGACAGAACACAAGCGGCCGTTTTTGCCTGGAAAAAAGGTGTTGTTGAGCGGCATTGATTGCGGTAAAGCAAAAAAATAGGGGGGGGGATAAATAATGCTCTGGTTTGCAATTATTAATTTAATCGTCGATG
>CAYGMR010000640.1:0-2725 GCA_964350725.1 uncultured Ardenticatenaceae bacterium
ATAACGGGAGAAGAGCAGCCCTGGAAGCGCTGAGAGGTAAGCCTGTTATCAAAGTGTCTCCAGCTTTTTATGAGTTTATTATCTGGCTACAGAGTCGTAATAAAACACCCTGGCTCATAAGTAAAACATTACTAGCTGAGAAAATCAGGCTGGGCTATTTGGCCAAGCAGAGACACACAGCCAGACTTAATACAATTCTCAGCGAATGCGTAGAGCTTGCACTCAGAGAGGGCTATCTTTTAAGCTATACAGAAACAGAGACAAATGAGGGCAAAGAAGCATACAATTTTGAGATGAATCCCGAGAAATGTAGCAGGCTAAAAAAAGCAATTAGTGCCTACTAACGTCGCAAAAACACAAAAATAGTGCCTACTAACGTCGCAATTAGTGCCTACTAACGTCGCAAAACAGGCCTTTTTTCCAGTGTACGCAACCCCTTAATAAGTCTTAATAAGACTAATAAGGCGCTCTTAACGAGCCAGCGCCCTAATGGGCTTGGCTCTTGAGCGCCAAAAAACAAACAACAACAGCCCTCAGAGAGAGGCTGTTTTTTTACCTACACAACAGCCAGCCCGCCCTGCATATGAGCATAAACAACGAATTATGGACATATGTTTAAGCCCGCCTGTGTTATACTAACACCACGATACTAGACACTTTAAGAGGTGAGCAATGTTAGACGCAGAGACATTTGAGACAATTCTAAAGCATCATGTTTTTATTACTCAAGTCCCACCCACCCACAGACGCGGCGGCTTATCAGCACCAGCCTATGAAGTGATTAACGAAGATGGCTTATGTTTTGGCTCTGGCTCTAGTCCTGACTCTGCTATACGTGAGTCATTCGCTGCTTTCGAGCAGCATGTCACCAGCCAGGACGGCAGCCAATGAAATATCAGCATTGTAAAACGCCTGGCTGTTATCGGGAACATGTTACACACTCGCCCTATTGTCTACCATGCAACCAGCAGCGACGCATGAGCAAGCAAGCCAAGGGAAAGCACAAAGGCGGCTGGCGACGGCGTAAGCGTAGAGAATTGTCAAGGGATGATGCATAAAGGGGGAGGGGCTATCAAATCTCTACTAAGGCGGCTTCCATGACCGCGTGGTGGAAGAATTATTATGAATACAACAAAAGTCGATTTGTTCACAGGGGAAATTATGGATTCAAAACCGGGCCCAAAACCATTACGACACTTTGACCCGACAGTGCAAAACTTTAAGCCCAGGATGCCGAGCGGGTTACACCGTTATGGGCAAGCTTACTGGCGAAAAGTAGTCGGTGTATTGTCCGAGGCCGGACAACTTACACCAGCAGATACAGGCGGGTTAGAAGGGCTGGTTTACTCATATGCAACAATGCGCGTGGCAGCGGAACAACTAGCGACAGAGGGTGCAACCCATGTTGATGAGCGCGGTATTATTCGCAAGCATCCCGCATTTCAAGTTTGGCGAGATGCCCAGGCAAGTTATCGCAGTTGGGCAACTCAATTTGGGTTGACACCATTAAGCCGAAAAAGCGTTCCGCAGTCCAAAACGCCGGGCAAGAGCCTGGTCGAGCAACTGCATGAAATGGCAGGAGCATAAGCCCGAAGCCGGGCTATTAATAAAACATACCCAGGCACCCGGAGCCGGGATGCTGGGACAAAATGGAAAAACAAAATGAAATTAGCAGAGTTAGAAAACAGTCGTTCAGGAATTGAAAATGAACGGCGCGAATTACAACAGCAGCGCAGCGAGTTGGCCGAAAAACAGGCGCGACTAGAGGAAAATGCGGCGGCCGATTTAGCTGATGTTAAACTGGCCGATTTAGAAAAACACGCGGCAAAAGCCGGTGCAGCACGCGCAGCAGCGGCGGGGCTTGTGACTGCGATTGAAGAGATCGACCGGCGGTTAGCTGGCGCTGATGCTCGTCTAGAGAACATCAACAAAGGCATTCAGCGGATTGGCTTCCAGGAAGCACAACAAGCGATTGACGAGGAAGCCAAGCGGTTGTTACCAGTTGTTGGCGAGTTGATAGGCCAGTTGCGTGCGTTGGAAGAGATGCGGTTAGCTGCCTATGACCGGTACAATTTAACAGCTGATGCCCATTGGTACGGCATGAATTTTATTAACACCCTAGAACACCGTTATGAGTGGGTTCAGAACGAATTGAACATCACATAATTTGGGAGGTATCAACATGAAAAACACTAAAATGTCGAGTTTTTTACCTGGCTGGGCTATTCCCGATGTCAGATATTATGACCCAGCCGATAGCAAAACAAAAACCACGGTTCACGGTTCACGCATTAATGAAAAACCGGATTACGATGTGCCAACAATGGCTCAACTTGACCGAGAGGCTGATGATTTACGGCGTCGGGTTGGCCGACCTAAACAGCGTACAGCAGGGCGTGTACGTCAAAGAAACGGGGCAATGACCTTGCCAGAGATGCGTACAGCGCGGGATTCCGCATGGGACGCCGGAAACAAGTTTTTAGCGCGGTTGTTAGACCAGTCGATTCGTGGTCGCCGTGGCGGCCGCGAGAAGGCTACACGCCAATAGTACCACGGCGGCCGGTGTTCAACCTGCTACACTAAGCCGATGGCTACAACAAGACGATTTTAGAGCTGCCTTAGACACGCTGTCAGACTTTGCTATTAAAGATGCCGCTATTCGTCTTAAGTCTAACCTTGATACGGCCGTTGATGTTTTTCGCGATACGATGACCGGCGCTGACAT
>CAYGMR010000641.1:0-2724 GCA_964350725.1 uncultured Ardenticatenaceae bacterium
CGTGGTAGTTCAGCAGGAAGGGCTCGTCGTCGATAAACGGCCGTGCGCAATAAACAGCATGACCATACCCCAACTGTTGGGTCTGATGCACAAAATGTAACCGACTGGCATAGTCACCAGCCACTTCACGATAGGCCATATCATCCCCTGGCTGCACAACCAGGCAAATTTCTTCAACCCCCGCCCGCAGCACTTCTTCGATGAGGATGCCGAGTACTGATTTCTCGACGCCATCGCGATCGATTAATGTTTGTAAAGGTAAAGTACGCTGCCCTTTGCCGGCTGCTGTGATGACAGCTTTGTTGATTTCCATGCGTTTCTCCACTTTCTTTTGCCACGAATTTTCATGGATTCTGTAGTTTTTTCCATTGTGTCTCCATTACAAATTATAGGTGGCGTTCCAATAATTGCCTATTAAAACCAGGTTGTCGATAATAGGCATCATGCAACAAGATTCAATCAATCACGAAAGTGCACGGCACATTATTGCTGGCGATCAGCGCCTCTCACAGTCAATTATTTGGGAGATTCAGCGGGAATATTTTTTGCGCAGTGGCATGCAAGCGTGGCAAGATGATATTGTGCCGCATTACATCAGCAGTAATCCGGTGACGGCACGAGCTTATAGTCAGATTGTTTTGGGTTATTTGCGCGATTGTTTTACGGCCGTTCAGGATGGCGAACTCACACTAGACAAAAGTCAGCCCATTTATATTGTAGAATTAGGCGCTGGCTCAGGACGCTTGGCACATCATTTTTTGCACCAATTTTTTGATCTTTTAGAAAATTCACCCTTTGCCGGATTATCCATTAAATATGTGTTGACCGATTTTGTGCCGCAGATTTTGGATTTTTGGCAACAGCATGAACGTTTCCAACCTTGGGTAGACGCAGGGCTGCTTGATTTTGCTTTGTTTGATGTGATGGCACAACGGCCGTTGACTCTCATCAATGCCAAGCAAACCCTCACACCCGATCAAGCCACAAATCCACTCATCCTCATCGCCAACTACTTCTTCGACAGCATTCCGCAAGACAGCTTCGTGCTTGAAGATGGCCAGCTGCACGCAAATCTACTCTCCATCTACAGTACACAACCCGAACCCGATCTCGACGATCCGACAATCTGGGATCGGCTTGAACTTGCTTATGAAGCCTTCCCGCTGGAAACGCCCTATGAAAACGAGCTGGTTTATAATCGGATTTTAGAAAATTACGCCGCCTATTTCCCAGACACAACCTTGTCCTTCCCCAATATGGGCTTGGACTGTTTACGTTTTTGGCAAGCCTTTGGCAGCGGCAATCTTCTACTCCTCAGCAGCGACCGCGGCCACACACTGCCGGATGCTTTACTCGATCAGGATGATCCCCTGCCTAATTTGCACGGCAGTTTTTCGATGATGGTCAACTACCATGCGATTAGCGAATATGTCACAATCAACGACGGATTAGCCTTGACCCCGCCACATTATCAAGATAATTTGCAAGTAGCCGTTTATTTGCTGGGTCAGGTTCCACAAGATGGATTGGAAACGGAGCTGGCTTTTGACACGGCCGTTACCCAAAACGGCCCCGATGATTTTTTCGCCATCAAAACAGCCCTCGACTCGCATATCCCGACCATGACACTCCCCCAAATCCTCAGTTATCTACGTCTAAGTGCCTGGGACGGCGACATTTTCCGCGATTGTTATCCTACTTTGTTAGCACAAATCAAAACGGCATCGCCCGCCTGGTATCCTGACGTCTATACGGTTCTGGCTCAAATTTGGCAGCAATATTTACCGCTGCAAGCAAATGATGATTTGGCCGCAAAAATTCAAATCCTACTTGATCAAATGGAGATTACCGAAGAAACATTTTTAGGCACTGATCACAAAATCCAAGGACATAGATAGCAGCTTATCAGTGAGATTCCCTGCTGCTGCGCTAACGTATGAGACCGCACCATCTAGCCCGCAGCTGCTGTTTTGCCCCACCCTTTGTGGTATGATCAGCACCATGAAATTTTTTGAACTGAATGGATTTTCTCAAGATGAAGATTGACATCCACACAAGTGATGACATTACAATTGTCACATTAAGCGGTGAACTAAACGGCCGTACTGCCCCTGATGTCCAAGCAAAACTGCTACCTTTTATTCAACCTGACTGCAAACTTGTGTTAGACATGCGTGCAGTAACTTATATGTCCAGTGCCGGCTTACGCTTTATGCTGCTCATCCATCGCCAAACAACCAACCAGGGCGGCCAGGTTGTGCTCACAGGCTTATCTGAATGGGTGAAAGATACCATGTCAATTACCGGTTTTTTGGATTTCTTTGACGCGTATGCTAGTTTAGATGATGGCATAGAAGCGGTGCGGCGCGTCTAGACAAATTAAAAGACAGAAAAGCTGGCCTTCTGTCGTCAGGCCTTCATCAATATGCTAAATTTACAAAGAGTTACTAAAATCATTACCCTATGCAACGAATAGACATTTACCCCACACGACGACATGCTGGCTTTTTACTCCGGGCAGGACGGCCGTATCCCTTTGGCGCAACCTTTGTTCCAGGCGGCGTGAACTTTGCCGTTTTCTCACGCTATGCCACCAGTTGTACCTTAGTCTTGTTTGAAAAAGGAACGGCCGAACCTGTGGCCGAAATCCCCTTTCCTGAAGAATTTCGCATCGGCAATGTTTTTTCGATGGTTGTTTTTGATCTTGATTACGAAATTATCGAA
>CAYGMR010000642.1:0-2434 GCA_964350725.1 uncultured Ardenticatenaceae bacterium
CTTGGCAAGCCCAACAAACACCAGAAGCTGATTATGTGGTCTTTGTGCATCTAATCAATAGCGCCGGTGAGTTGGTGGCAACGGCCGATGGCCCGCCCGCCAATGGCAGTTTTCCCACCCATCTCTGGCAGCCTGGCGATACCGTTATTGACCAGCGCCTGTTAGAATTACCAATTGAGTTGCCATCCGGCATGTATCAGGTGTTCACAGGATGGTACCGTTTGGATGATTTGAGCCGCTTACCTGTTTTTGATGAAAATGGACAGATAGTGATAGATGCGGCCGTACCGATCATGGCATTGGAAATCAAATGAGCATAATGCATGGTGTTTAAACACCATGCTATAACAAAAAACCTGCTCAAGCAGGTTCGGTAGAAGAATAAAATTATGACTCAGATAATAAAGAAACGCGGATGAAGGCATAATTTATATCCGAGTTCCCTTTCATCCGTGTCATTATTACCTTTGGAATGTGGCTTTTAGTGATTAAAAAATAAAACGGGTAATCAACTTTGTAGAGCGATTTGGTAAATCGCTGAGACGATTTGGTAAATCGTCCTACATTTATTCCCCGATTATTTTCTTAAACTATAATTGCCACGTAATGCGCTGCAAACTGTATGCCAATAATATCTCATTACCGCATCATTCTCATATCAATCATTCTGGCCTATCTAGGTCTGGGGGTTAGCTATGCGTTGGCAACACCACCGCTGGAAGCATCGGATGAATACAAACATTATCCTTTCGTGCAATATGTGCAAACCACTGGGCGACTGCCGGTGCTTGATCCTGACAACCCAGGGCTTTGGCTGCAAGAAGCCGCCCAACCGCCGCTTTATTATCTGTTGATGGCGGGTGTGACTGCGGGCGTCGACAGCAGCGATTTAGCAGAAGTCCACCACAAAAATCCACAAGCATTTATCGGCAATCCAGGACAGGTAGGCAATAAAAACTTGATCATTCATGATGCGGAACGCGAGCGATTTCCCTGGCAAGGGTCGGTTTTGGCCGTGTATATGATTCGTTTGGCCTCGCTTTTGCTGGGTGCAGGCACACTATGGGTTGTAGCGCGCTTGGGTCTGCGCATGTTTACGCCGATTGTCGCGTTGTTGGCAGCGGCGTTGACAGCCTTTAATCCGATGTTTTTGTTTGTGCATACGGCCGTTAACAATGATTCACTGGCGATTTTACTAGGCAATTTGGGTTTGCTGCTGTTGGTCGGCATCTGGCAAGATTTGCCGGGTTTGCGGCGCGGGTGGTGGCGTTATTTGCTGTTGGGCATTGTGCTGGGGCTTGGATTATTGACTAAGCTGAGTTTGGGGGGCTTATTAGGATTGACGGGTTTGGCTTTGGCCTGGCAAGCCTGGCGTAAGCGACGTTGGGAGCTGTTGTTTGGCGGCGGGTTGTTGGTGTTAGGGACGGCCGTACTCATTTCTAGCTGGTGGTTTTATCGCAATTGGCAGTTGTATGCCGACCTGACCGGTTTAACTCCGTTTGTTGCTGTGCAGGGTACACGCGCAGCTGCCTTGACATGGGCCGCTTGGCTGGATGAATTCGGCACCTTCTACCGGTCCTATTGGGGCTTATTTGGCGGCGTCAATGTGGCCGCCCCTGAAATTTTTTATCTGGTCATGAATTTATTGGCATTGGCCGGGTTGATAGGTTTGTTGAAATGGTTGTGGACAAAGGCAAACCGTGCGTATTTTGCGCGGGTTGGTGGCTGGCTGTTGGTCGCCTGGCTTGGCGTGTTGTTTGTGCTGCTGATTCGTTGGAATATTATTTCGCCAGCCTTCCAGGGCCGTTTGATTTTTCCTGCTATTGGCGCGATCAATCTGTTATGGGCTGTTGGTTTGTTGGCTTTAGGGCGGGCTGTGTGGCAAACAAAAGTGGCGGCTGGGTTGGGTGTTGGTTTGTTTGTGATTGCTGCGCTTTTGCCCTGGCTGTCGATTCGTCCGGTTTATGCGCTGCCTGCGCCGCTAACGGCCGTTCCGCCCGCAGCACAACTCGCCGACCCGATCACATTCAGCGCTCCCGTTGGTAAAATGCGTTTGGTGGGTGTCGAGATGCTGCCAGGGCAAAGTGTTATTGCTGCAGAAAATCCGCTGATTGTCACTTTATATTGGCAAATGGTTGAACCAGTAACGGCCGATTACATCAGCAGTGTCCATCTTTTGGGTCGTGGGCTGGAGTCGGTTGGACAAATTGAGCGTTATCCGGCGATGGGGTTGATCCCCACGAGCCGTTGGCAGTCAGGTGAAATTTATCAGGATGTATATCATGTTTATGTTGGCGATGATGCCATCGCTCCTTCCCAATTACAAGTGGCAGTGAGTTTGTATGATGATGTGGCGGAACGGCCGCTGCCAGCAACCAATCCGAGCGGGCTATCTGTTGATCCGGTGTTTGTGGGGGAAAAGGCGCGTTTGGGG
>CAYGMR010000642.1:2444-2722 GCA_964350725.1 uncultured Ardenticatenaceae bacterium
GGTGGGTGCAACGGCCGTTGACCCCCAACCCGAAATCCCCATCAATGCCACCTTTGAGCAAGGCATCACCTTGCTGGGGGTGGCTGGGATCGAAGATGCTGCCAGCATTCCCTTGACCTTGTATTGGCAGGCAATAGACACCCCTGCCGCTGACTATACCGTTTTTGTGCAGCTTCTAGATCAAGAAGGCAACTGGCTGGCAGGTGCTGATGCGCCGCCGGTCCACAATTTTTATCCCACCTCGCTCTGGCAAGCGGGTGATATCATCGACGACCTGC
>CAYGMR010000643.1:0-2719 GCA_964350725.1 uncultured Ardenticatenaceae bacterium
CCGTATCGGCATAGGTGGTGCCGCCCGTCTGCCGCTCCCTGAGCATATCGCCCAACGTGTACTCAATGGTGAAGAGCTGGGTGATGTGATGGATGATGTGCTCAACGAAGAAAACATCAAACAAAAGGGCGGTGCTGTGGGCGCTTTGACTGCTGGGCTGGTGATGCGTCAGGACACATTTGCAATCGGTGTTGCCTATGCGCTGGCTCCCTTTGTTTCAGAGGAACTTTATTCTGCCGATTGAACTTCCCAATTTGCAGCTCTTTGCGCCAATTCCGTACCATCTCCCTCATGCCAATAATATAAGGTAGCGGGATCAAAATCGGCATTATTGGGCCAAACTAGTGTATGTATTTCAGGATCAAGACGGACACAGTTAAACAAAGCTAAATCCTGAAGAGGTCCATAATAATGGCCATGAAGAACAGGTTTGAGGTTAATCGTTCGTTCTTTTTGATCCTCAAAGGTTATGCGCAAGGTATATGGCGCAACAATTTCAAAATCAGTTATCTTAATCAACAAATGATTCATATGTTTGCCTCTTTATCCCCGTTGTAGGGGCGGGATTTGGTTGATTGGCTTACCTGTAATTGCTAAATGCCAGTCTTCTAAGCGTGCTTCCTGATAAAGTTCCATCCATGCTTCCAACAAGGCGTTGTTGCCGTCGCGGTATCTTGCCTGAAATTAATTTACCAGGATCAAGGGCAAATACGGCCATCTGATCCTGGTAGTAGGCATGTAAGTGAGGGTTATGATGTCGTTCACCTGTTTCGGTAAACATACGTATGATGATCCCAAAGAATCTTGTTATTTCGGGCATATTGATCCTTTGTCGACTGCTATCTTGTTTCTTAGTAAGTTTATCATATTTTGTCGGTGCAGGATATATCTCGCTAGCTTAGCTCATCTGTGCTAAACTTTTGTCAAAGCATGTTTGACACAATAGATTTATGGAATGAGGTTCCATGACCCTGGAATTTGAAAAACTCACACCTGATTTAGAAAAAATGGCCTTGGCAACGGCACAGCGCAATAAGCTGCGCGAAACACGTATCGAAGCGTCGCTGCAGACGATTGAGCAATTTGCAACCGACTGGGATGCAATTGAAAATACGTTGAAGATAGCTGAAAAACGGGCGGATGAGAAGTTTTATCGTTCGGCACGGCCGTTTGACCACAATGAGCCTTTGAATACGGCCGTTTCCCCTCCAGCACCGCCACTCACAGCCACCATCATCGCGACCGACGGTTCCCAAATTATGCCTGATCGCCATGCTGCGCATCTTTATTACCTGATCAATGTCGGCGGCATTATTTATCCACATGGCAGTCCCGCAGCCCCCGTTGTTTTTTCTGAACCCCAAATATTTTATCCAAATGAAGACCCTGGCGATGATGATTTTAATGCTGACAGTGGCAAAGTGAGTGTTGAGCGTGACAAAGAAGAAATCGCTACATTAGCTAAAAAAACGTGGCAGAATCGTCATGGTGCCCTGCCGATATTATCCATTGTGGATCAGCGCCTGCTCTATTGGCCGATCGGTGGCACTGATTTTGTGGACAATGCTGCTGTGCGGGCTTGGTGTGGGTCGATGACAAAAATCCGTGAAGCCGATGCTTTGTTGGCCGGTTATATTGATCGACCCGGCACGCGGGGTGTGATGACATTGCTGCGTTCACTAACGGCCGTTTCTGAACCCGAATTTGATTGGAAAACTTTAGGCAAAAGCACGGCCACGCAGGGCTTAGCCGACCGTGATCTATTTCGTGTTTTGCTCAAGCCTGGTCAGCGCAGCAAAATATTTAGCTATGAGTCGCAACCTAATAAATTTTTTGCCGAAATTGATCCGATGAATGCTGTTTGTTTTTTCTATCTCAATCCAGGTTTAGCCGGTGACGATATTGTACGTGTAGATATTCCAAGATGGGTTGCGGAAGTGCCGGAAACAGTGTCGATTGTACATGCGTTGATCATTGACCAATGCCGCATTTTGGGTAATTACCCTTATGTGCTGGCACGCGCTGATGAAATGGCAGTTGTCGGACGGCAAGATGCCTCGGAGTTAAATTTTATGATTGATATTGTCATGCAGCGACATGGCATTAGCACAACTGTCACAGGTAAACAAGATAGTAAGGGTTTGGCGCGTGGCGCGAAATCTCGTCATGAAGGAATTTGATATGAGCAATCCTGAAATTGGCCGCGTTTTGCGTGCATCGACAACTGGTTTTGCTGTCGGCTGTCGTGTGGGGCAGCTAAGCATCCCTGCATTTGGCGGCTTGGTAAAGGCGCAGCCTGTTGATGCCCGCGAAGTGATTTATGGCCTAATCTACAATATGAATATTGATGATGACCCGCTTGTGCGGCGCCTAGTCTTGGCCGAAAATCCGCCAGTGAATGTGATTAACGATCAGCGTGAAAACCGTTTGCTGCCTATTGAAATGAGCATTTTAGCTGTCGGCTACAAAGTTGGAGAATTGATTCAACATGGTTTGCCGCCACGTCCGCCACTCAATCTTGATCCGGTAGAATTGGTTGTTGATCCAGGTGAGATTCGTGCATTTACGGCATCGCCAAAAGGTGAACGTTTGGGGTATTTGCGGTTGATATTGCGGAATGTGGGAACGGCCGTGCCTGTCGATCAACTCCTCGTCGCCCATGTTGTCAATATGTATGAGCTGCGTGGCAATGATGTGGTCTGGGCCTTAGAAGCTGTGG
>CAYGMR010000644.1:0-2719 GCA_964350725.1 uncultured Ardenticatenaceae bacterium
GGGCTTGGTGGCGCGTGTTGGTTGTGGTCGGATTGCTTGTGTGGGCAACGGCCGTATCCCTCAGCTTGCGTAATATCTATTTTGATCCCACCTACAGCCGCACGCGCGGCTTACGCGCCGCCGCCGCCATCATTCAGGCCGAAGCCCAACCCCATGATCTTTTCTTGGCCCATTTTCCTGATCCGGTATTGGATTATTATTTGCGGCATATCGACATACCGCGCCAGATGCAGCCAGCGGCAGCCGATGCTACAACTGACGAAACTAAAACGGCGCTGGCAGCATTAGCTGCCGAGTTCGACCGCTTCTGGTTCATCCCTTACAACGATTCTGTTTGGGACCCGGCCGCTGTCGTGCCCAACTGGCTAAACGATCACATGCTGCCGGAGCAAGATGTGGCCGCCGGCGGCGAAACATTGCAAGCGTGGCGTTCGCTAGCGGATGCCGAAGTGTTTTTGCAGCCGAATGCTGTTGCTCTGGGTGGGCCAATTGGTTTAGAAGGGGTGAGTTTGATGGTAAACGGCCGTACTGCCAACTTCAGCCAATCCATCCCCATAAAACCGAACGACACCCTCGACGTAACTTTGTTATGGACGACAGAAGAACCAATTTCTGCAAGCTACACCGCTTTTGTGCATCTGCTTGACGAAAATGGAGCTTTGTTGGCGCAGCACGACGGGATTCCACATGGCGGCAATTTGCCGACGCCGTTGTGGGAGGTCGGTGAGTTGGTGTTGGACAGGCATGTGTTGGTGGTGCCGGAGAGTGTGGGGGGGGACGGACATCTGGTCGTTGGCCTCTACAATAGCGAAACATTGGAGCGGCTGCCATTTGCCAACGGGCAGGATGCTTTACCGATCGGAGAATTTGAGATTGAATGAGAAAGGAATTTACAACATGGATATTTTAGAAAATCGGGATGAGTGGGAAGCTGAATTTCGTGCTGGCTGGTTAAAACATTGGCAACAAACGGGTGAGATTGATTGGAAACGCTATAACCGACCCCAAAATAACCCGCTGTCGGCCACGCCCGGTATAGACCTGAGCCAAAGCCGGCTGCTGTTTATATCTACCGCGGGCGCTTACTTACGTGCAGCGCAAGAACCATTTGATGCCCCCAATCCATTGGGTGACTATTCAATCCGGGTCTTCCCTATTGATACGCCGTTTGAGGATTTGGCTTACGCACATGATCATTATGACCATACGGCCGTTACCACCGATCCACAAGTATTGTTACCGCTGCACCATTTGTCTGACATGGTAAACGCAGGCAGTATCGGCGCACTCGCCCCGGTTGCCATCAGCTTCATGGGCTACCAGCCTGACCTGATTCGTGTCGTTGATGAGCTTATACCGCCAATTTTATCCATCACCCAAGAGCACCAGGCACAAGCAGCCCTTTTGATTCCTTCTTGACCGCTCTGCTCCCAGTCCGTTGGACTGGTCGCCCGTGCATTGGAAATAAATGGCATAGCCACCACATTAACAAGTTGGAATCCGGGGCGTGTACGCCCCACAATGCCACCGCGAGCCACGCTGACTCGTCTGGCGCGCGGCGCAACGCTTGGTCAACCCGGCGATGCGGACCAACAGCGTCGGGTGCTTGCTGCAACATTATCTTTGCTCGCCCAAGCTGCACCGCAAGAACCAGTGCGTTTGGATGAACAAGAGGTTATTGTTGAGAGAATCGACCGTAATAGTTGAAACCTTCACGATAACGAAACTTTAGGAGGTCTCTTTTTGCCAGTGAGTAGGCAGCTTTATTGGTCGGAGATGTCAGGATTACTTTTATCAAGCTAAAGTCATTTAACCGCAGTGCCTAGACCATACCTTGGACTTAGTTTAGTGAAATGTAAGCCGGGTTTGTCATATAAACCTAAGTTGTTATCTGTTACTAGCTCAAGAAGACCTTGTGCACCTGCGCGCTGACCCCCGGCAAACCGTTCAACCTGGAGAACTATTTCCTCGATATGTGGACTATGTTCGTCCTTGTATTCATTCTGTAAATGTTGAATTCGTGCTAACAATCCTCCTTTGGCTGCATCTAAATTTCGAGTTATATTCAAATGATTATAATATTCCTTGAAGGTAAAACGTCTAGGATAAAAAGACAAAATCAGATCAGCCATTGGAAGTAAGCCATACTGTTCAACAGGTTGTCCTTGCTCATCCACGGCAATAAAAATACTAGTCGCTTCCTCACCTGAGAGAAACTCTATGATACCTGGAACAAAAATCTCCTGTTTTGCACAGAGTGGGAATCGACTTTGTAATTGATCCAAGCTATTGAAAAGCACGGTTAGTTTTTTTCCTCCCTGCTTTAGGCGGTGAATACTTACAAACATTCGGTGGAAAAACTCTTCTGGGGTAATATTTCCTGGATGATAGTAAAGAACTTCCAGCCTATCTCTTTCTCGTAATGCTTGGAGAGTGACTTTTGCTTTCGGAAATTCTGTTTGCAAAATGCTCCCCATAGTTTGTTGGGTCATTTTTTCGTCATCGCGCAAAGAAACAACTAGCGCAGCTTCATTATCATCTTCGTTAGTGAGAAGTCTATGAAGCAAGTGTAAGTAACCGAAATGACTTTTGTGCCCTCCACGAGAACCAATAAACGCTGTACATCGGCCTTCTGGAAACCCGTGATCAAGAACCTTTGTTAGTCTTGGGCGTGTTTCCGCATAACTAGGGTCTTTGGTTGGACCTCGTCGCTTATAAC
>CAYGMR010000645.1:0-2715 GCA_964350725.1 uncultured Ardenticatenaceae bacterium
AATGGTTTTAGAAATTTGCTTAAGGTGATTATCACATACATCGTAAACTATTTCTGTATCAATATTGAAATAATGATGGCTGAGAATATCTCGCATCCCCATGACTTGTCGCCAATTGATTTCGCTATATTGAGAAAGCAATTTCCCATCAGTCACCTTATCGAGATTTTTTATGTTTTCTCCAAGAGCTATCACCTGATTCTTGGCAAGCGGACTCTTTGCCTTTTTCAAAATTATAGCATACACTGAATTTTTAAGTTCCCAAGGATATTATCTCTTTTTTATACGCTATGTCTAGATAGGATAATCGAAAGCTATGACCACACCAGAACAAGCCCCACAACTTTCTCAAAGCGGATTTTGGCAGCAACCGTCTGCAAGACGTTGGGTGGTTGTGGGCGTGGTATTAATTGTTTTGTTTGCACTTGGATTTTTTACTGTTACAAATGAACTGTTTTTGCATAGCAGTCATGTTTTGGAGGGGGCTGATTGGATGGGGGCAGCGTTGTGCCATCGCATTACCACTCGTTCTTTTGTGATAAACGGCCGTCAATTCCCTTTATGTGCGCGTTGTACAGGTATGTATCTGGGTGTTGCTTTGATCTTGCTTTTGGTTTTCTTATCTGGTCGAATGCGGCGCAGTGAACTACCCCCATTTCCCCTGTTATTGATTTTACTTGGATTGATTGGGTTAATGGGCATCGACGGCCTCAATTCGTATAGCCATTTCTTCCCGAATGCACCCCACTTGTATACACCCCAAAACTGGCTGCGTTTGTCGACTGGCATGGGAACTGGTGTGGCGATGGGTCTGTTGATTTTGCCTGTATTGGCGCAGACTTTATGGCGTAAAACAAGCGTTGTGGGGGTGATAACGTCTGGTCGTGAGTTGTTATTAATCCTGTTTTTGGCTGGTTTATTAGTTTTATTAATCTTAAGCAACCGGCCGACCATAATGTACGTATTGGCGCTAAGTAGTACCGTAGGATTACTGTTTATTGTGGCTGCTTTGAATACAATCGTTTTGTTGGTGATTACGCGGCGGGATGGGCGTGTGGAAGGTGGACTGGAAACGGCCGTTCCCATCCTAATTGGTCTAATCTTTGCCATCATTGAACTTAGTGTCATCAGCATCTTGCGGCTACTCTTAACTGGAACCCTAACAGGTTTCCCTGGTATCTAACGGAAATTTTGCGATTGATGGTTTTCATTCCGCAATCCGCAATCTGAATTCCGCATTCAAGAAGGAGAGAAATGATAGAAGCAATTGCTGGAATTGGTACGGCATTTGGCTTAGCTGGCAGTGCCGGTCTCAATGCCTATATTCCCTTACTCATCGTGGCCCTGGCCTCCCGGTTTCCCTTAAGTGACCCCTTTATTAAGTTGTCTGCCCCCTATGATTTATTATCAAGCTGGTGGGTGATTGGCATCTTGGTTGTGTTGTTGGTTATCGAAATGTTGGTTGACAAAGTTCCGGCGGTTGACAGCCTCAACGACATCATCCAAACATTCATCCGACCAGCAGCCGGCGCCATCTTATTTGCAGGCAGTGCCAACGTCATCAGTGACATTAATCCCATCATTGCTATTATCGCGGGTGTGCTTGTCGCTGGTGGTGTGCATACGACCAAAGTAGCTGCGCGACCTGTGGTAACGGCCGCAACAGCTGGCACGGGCAATTGGGCGGTCAGCATTTTTGAAGATGTTGTCGCCTTTTCAATGTCACTAATGGCACTGTTGCTGCCGATTTTAGCCGGTATTTTTGTTTTATTATTTGTGATTTTTATTTTTTGGTTCTGGCGCCGGCGCCGTCGGAAAAAGCAGTTGTTGACTTGATTTGATAAATTTTAGGTAACTGCTCAATATTCTGGAGTAATGAAACCTGAGCTTGTCGAAGGCCGACCTTCGACAAGTTCAAGTCTCAGTTCAGTGAGAAGATGCAATTTTAGGGTGTTAAAAGTACCTTACCGATATTTTTGCGGTCTTGAATGTATTGATGGGCATCAGCCGCTTTGTTAAATGGGAACGTACGATCAATCTTGGGCCTGAATAATACTTCGTCATACCAATTGATGATTTGGTTTATCCAGACATTCATCATATCGACTTGATCCCATAAACGGCCGAGGTTGACACCAATTACCCCTTTGTTGGCGCTCATTAAGGTTAATGGACTGTAAAAGGGGGTCATGATTAAATCCCGCAAAGCACGTAATCTGGATCGTTTGGTGCCGATTACATGATTACTAAATCCAAAATAGACAAGTCGTCCTGTGGGTGTTAAGAGACGGAAATTCTTTTTCCAATGTTTGCCACCCAAAGGATCGAGGATAATTTGGATCCCCTTGCCCTCGGTTAAATCGCCGATCACTCGTTCATAATCATAATTGCGATAATCAATGGCATGATTTAAGCCATATGCTTGTAAAAATTCGAGTTTTTCAGGAGATGCTGTGCCATACGTTTCGGCACCGATGATCTTACAAATATCTAAAGCAGCAAGGCCAACGCCACCGCCAGCGTTATGGATTAAAACACGGTTTCCTGGCCGCAAGGATCCCATTACGATGAGCATGATATAGGCGGTCAGGTAATTGACTGGCAGGGCGGCACCATCTTGGGCGTTCATCCAATCCAGACGTTGGAAAACTTGTTTGTATGGTACACAAACAACATCGCTGTAGCCGCCAAAACGCGTTAATGCGAAAACCTTAT
>CAYGMR010000646.1:0-2715 GCA_964350725.1 uncultured Ardenticatenaceae bacterium
TTCAGGTTTCTCGTCTGTCATACCCGCGAAGGCGGGTATCCATAGGTGTGGATTCTTGCCTTCGCAGAGCCTGCCCTCATGCAGATGGGGGAATGACCTGTACAGTTACAATATTTATATAAAGGATAGTGTAATGACCCAAAATAATGATGTCGTCAAAAAAATTATTAATCGTGCGGTTGAAGATGAAGCTTTTCGTGATTTGTTGTTTAAGAATCCTGATGAAGCACTCAAAGAGTATGCACTTAGCGACGAACAACGCAAACTGTTCGAGGGGCTAAATGCCGACAGTTTTGACAAATTTGTCGGTGATTTAGGTGACCGTACCACAAAATCCCTGTGGACTTCTACTGGATAGTTGAACCAAAGTGTAAGGACTCTAAATTTTGCAAACAGTCTCGTCCCAATTGCTGAAAATGGGGCTCAGAACTTGTGATTAAGATGTGTCCAGCAGTTTCTAAACAATGAACTTTGTCACGAAAACGTGCACGTTTAAAAACGGCCTGGATACATTCTTCTAATAAATAATTACGAGTAAATTCATCTTCATTCGAACGAGCTTGTTCTAGTATTAATAACGGTCGATAATCAGGGGAGCCATTATCATCAATCGCTTTAATCCCTTCCTGAAAAAGTTGGTTCGCTAGCGTTAAATCTAGGGGCTCTAACAATTTAAGTGCCAAACCTTGATAGTATAAAACTGCGGGCAGCCACCAAATCAACTGCTTTTCATCTATCAACGTTTTTGCAATTTCTAAGTATTCGAGTGCCTCTCCTGGCAAATCTTCTGCTAAACATATGCGGCTCAAACCAATATGCAAGCGCAAATTCTGCTCTGGGTAATCAGAAAGTCGATCTTTAATCACTGTTTCGGCTAGATTCAGATTTATGCGTACAGCATCCCAGTCGTCCAAATCCGCATAATAATCATTAGCCAGATGCAGGTATAAGCCGACCAATCCCTCTTCATCATCCATGGCATTAAAGAGGCCTTGCGCTTCTTCAAAACTAGCAAAGGCAGCTTCGTACTGCCCCAAGTAACATAAAAATTCTGCACGATTAACCAAAAATCGTGCGCGAAAATTGCGGCTGCTGTCTTGCATAACATGTAAAGCTTCGCTTAGCGTTTCAACAGCCTCGAATACTTTGCCAAGATGATATTCGATCACGGCAATATTATTCAACGCAGAAGCAATACTCATTGGTTCGCCAAATTCACGCAGAAGATCAACTGAGCGCCGCATTGTTTTGCGTGCAGGCTCCAACTTCTTTTGGATGTAAAAGATATAAGCTTGACCTTCCAAAGCCTGGGCCTGCCGTTTACTATCCCGGGTTGCAAGGCTCATTTCTTCAGATATTCTAAGATGATCCATGGCGAAATCGTACTGTCCCAAAACAATTGCTGATGTGCCCATCCAAAGATGTGCGCGCGCTGACTCTTGAATACTTATACCCTTTAGAGCCAATGCCTGCTGCGCTGCCTCGATGGCTTCTTCGTAATGTGCTTGGCGATACTGAACTTCGGACATCAAATTATAGGCTTTGGCCTGCAAAGAAACATTTTCATGATTCTCCGCAAGTGTAAGTACTTGTTTTGCATCTGAAAAAGCAGCATCGAAGCCACCAACCCACCATTGTGTTTTTCCACGGGAAAGGTAAATTTCAACGGCCGTTTCCCAATACCTTTCCACCCCCAATACCAATAAATGCTTCTCAGCCAAAGAATAAAGCCCAATTGCTTCTTGATTCGCGAAGATATTACGCGCTTCATTGGCAGCATCCAGCGCATAACGCAAACCTTCTTCGTGGATGTTGGCCTGGCTGTAATGGTAGGCCAAAACTGGATAAAATGGCTTCAGGTTATCGGCATATTGATCTAACATCCAATCGGCCACAGCTGCATGTAAGGCCTGGCGGCGCGCAAACGGCAAACTGCCATAAGCGACTTCATGCGTCATCGCATGTTCGAACAGGTAAGTCCATTCAGGATCGGCCGTTACCAACTGTGTCATCTGGGAGGTAGTCAAATCAGTCAGCAAATCGGCCACAACCGCAACGGGCGTTTCCGGCATGATGGCGGCCAGCGACTTTAAAGCAAATTGACGTCCAATCACAGATGCAACCTGTAACAAGCCTCGATTTGCGGCCGGCAAACGGTCGATACGCGCCAGTAAAAGGCCATGAATCGTGTCTGGGATTTGCATTTGGGGGAGCAGCGCTTCGTTTACTTGTACGCGACCATTGACTTGCAACACGCCCCTGGCAATCATTTCTTGCAACGCTTCTTCCAAAAACAGAGGATTGACTGTACTGCTACGGCCGTCGCGATCGCGTAAACCCAACTGCTGCTCCACCTGCGCGGGCAGCGTACTTGTACCGATCTGGTTTTGCAAATAGCGGCGTGCGTCTGCTGGCAGTAGGCCATCAAGTTCAATGAGAGTACAGTTTTCTGCTTGCAAAATGGGTAGCGACTCTGCAATTTGGGGCCGAAATGTTAAGGTGATAAACAAGGGCAACTCCGCCAAATACGGCATCAGTTCTGCCAATAAATCCAAACTAGCTCGATCCGCCCATTGCACACCCTCTAAAATGAGCAGATGCGGTTGTAGCTGGGCAGCGGCGGTTAAACAGCGCCTGACAAGATTAAAAAAACGAGTACGCCGCACTTCGGCGGGCAGCGTTTGCAAGGATGCACTTTGTGGAAATGGCAATCCT
>CAYGMR010000647.1:0-2697 GCA_964350725.1 uncultured Ardenticatenaceae bacterium
GCAGTCTGACGGATAAAGTCGATGACGCCTTCTGTATGCACTCGGCGCAGTTGATCTTCAGTTGCGAGTTGGGGAGAAACGGCCGTGACATCATCCAAAATTCCAAACATGTCCAACACTGGCATCAAACCAGACAAACGTGCATGATTTTCCGGATGATTTTTTTTCGTGTGTGCCAAAGCCGGAGCAAAGGTCAAGATCGTTGACATACGTCCCATTATACCCAGAAATATAAAGAGGAGCGTAACAAACGCCCCTCAAATTATAATTATAAAGTTGTAGCGTCACAGAATTGCAAGGTCACTCTCTTAGGGTTTGCCCGTTTTTAACTTTGGACTTTTGTAACCGGGTAAACCTTGCGGATGCGTTCTCGGATTCAAAATTTATTTGTGAACGCATCCTTACTATGCCACTTTACAACCTTGCCCCCTTACCCACCAAACCACATCATCACCAATCCAAGCCCGCCATCAATATACACAACCAGCCCGGCAAAAACTACCGAAACCATAGACATCAGCTTAATTAGAATATTTAAGGAAGGGCCGGATGTGTCCTTAAAGGGATCACCAACTGTATCACCAACAACGGCAGCCTTATGGGCTTCAGACCCTTTACCACCATGCTCGCCTTCTTCGATATATTTCTTGGCATTATCCCAAGCACCGCCAGCATTCGACATCATCAAAGCCAGCACGAAACCAGTTGCTAAACCGCCAGATAACAAACCCAACACACCAGCAACACCAAAAAACACACCAACAATCACGGGCACAGAGATAGCAACAACTGCGGGTGCGACCATTTCTCTTTGTGCTGAAGCTGTGCTGATATCAACACAAGCTGCATAATCCGGCTTAGAAGTCCCAGCAAGGATGCCCGGGTCTTCACGGAATTGCCGACGTACTTCATCGACCATACCGCCTGCCGCACGTCCAACAGCACGCATTGTCATCGCCGAGAAATAGAACGCAGTCGCAGCACCGATAAATAATCCAATTAACACAGATGGATTCAATAAGGTCAAATTAAAGTAAGCAACAAAATCTTGCATAGTCATCGTTGCTACAGCAACAACCTGACCGGCAATGTTCAACTCTTCGATGCCTTGTAACTCCAACATCACCAGGCGAACTTCTTCAAGATAAGCAGCCATTAAAGCCAACGAAGTTAATGCGGCAGAACCAATTGCAAAGCCTTTACCAATTGCAGCAGTTGTATTACCGACAGCGTCCAATTGGTCAGTACGTGTACGCACATGCGAACCTAACTCAGCCATCTCTGCATTACCACCGGCATTATCAGCAATAGGGCCATATGCATCGGTCGCCAACGTGAAACCCAGCGTTGATAACATGGCCACAGCTGCAATCCCTACACCATACAAACCCATGAGGATATTTTCTGTACCGCCCACAACAAAAAAGCTAACAGCGATACCAACGACAACAGCCAGAACCGGTACACCAACAGATTCCATGCCCACTGCCATACCTTCTATCAAGGCTGTTGCAGAACTGATTTCAGCCTGTTTTGCAATACCTCGCGTCGGCTTATAAGCATGCGAGGTATAGTATTCCGTCGCTTTACCGACAACCATTCCCACGACAAGACCAGCGAGTACCGCGATCCACACTTGGGTATAATTCGGTATCTCTAAAACATAGAGCATTGGCAATGCCAATATAGCAATCCCAAGCGAACTTCCATATAAGCCACGACTGAGTGCCGCAATCAATTGCGATTGTGTCGCATCATCTTTTGCGCGTACCAGGTAGATGGCCATGATCGAAAGAATCACACCAATTGCAGCCAATACAAGCGGCGCAGAAATGAAGCGCAGCTGCATATCTAACAATCCGTGATCCCCCCAGAAAGCGGCACCAGCAGTTCCAACGGCCGCTACGCCCAAAGCCGAAGTAGCCAAAATAGAACCAGCATACGATTCATATAAGTCAGCACCCATACCAGCCACATCACCCACATTATCACCCACATTATCAGCGATAGTCGCCGGATTGCGTGGGTCATCTTCGGGAATACCTGCTTCGACTTTACCAACCAAGTCGGCACCAACATCGGCCGCTTTGGTGTAGATACCACCACCCACACGCGCAAACAACGCTTGTGTCGAGGCGCCCATACCAAAGCTCAACATCGTCGCCGTGATAACCGGCAAAGGATTGGCAGCTACACTGATAAAGTTGTTAGGCAGCACAGCTGGGAAAATATAATACAGAATCAAAAACCAGACAGTAATATCTAACAGCGCAAAGCCAACAACAACAAAGCCCATGACAGCACCGGCACGCAAAGCAACTTGCAAGCCGCCGTTCAAGCTTTCACCAGCTGCATGTGCAGCCCGCGCAGAAGCGTTTGTGGCCGCCTTCATGCCAATAAAGCCACACAAGGCTGAGAAGATGCCGCCGGTCAGAAATGCAAACGGCACGATGGGATTTTGTAAACCAAGAAAGGCCATAATTGCAAAGACTGCAAATAAACCGATAAACACAAAGGTCACAACCCTGTATTGGCGTGTCAGATAAGCCATCGCACCTTCACGCACGGCTTGTGCAATTTCAACCATGCGTTCAGTGCCCTCACTTTTTTTCATCACCCCACGGTAGAAATGAAGGGCATAAAATAGGGCAATAATAGCTGCAAGCGGTGCAAACCACCACAACGCGGGAATAGACG
>CAYGMR010000648.1:0-2696 GCA_964350725.1 uncultured Ardenticatenaceae bacterium
CACTAAAAGACACTTCTCCCGTAACCAGACCAAAGCTTGCTCCGCGACGATAGATAACAAGGGTTGAAGAGTTGATACTTGAAAAATGACGTGGTAAGGCATAAATAAACTCTTCGTAATCAAGAAGGGAGCGAAATGGATTCACGATTAGCCGCTCGCTTTATTAGTTCAGATAGGGGCGTTTGTTTTTGCAATGTGCCTATTAATTCAGAATATTGTTGTTGTCGCTCCAACCATATCTCGTATAAACCTGCCCAATCACTCCAATCTAATACCCAAGCGTCGTTGGCGGGCTCTTCTCCATTGACATAAGATTCATAAAAAGTTTGCGTTAGCACGCCATATTTGCGCTCGTAATTACCTAAATCTTCTTCTAAGGCTTGGATATCCCGAAATATTTCATCTAATGTCATGCGAATTCTCCTAGGCACTGCATAAGCAGCGATGGTGTTTTTTGGCGTAGCTCTTCTAAAAACAGTTCGCTTTCTGTCATGGAATCATCAATCTCGCCCCTGTGATCAAAGTAATAGGCAAGGGCTGAATGAACTTCAGCAAGTGTTGGATTATACAGAGAAGCGATTTCTTCGATGCTGTAGCCCATATGCTCATGCCATATAACTGCATTTTGAACGGTTATAGGATGTCCTGCGATGCGCGGTTTGCCTCCTACAATTTCGGGAGTTTGAACAATATGTTTATAAGTTCTTAGAACTGTTGTCATTGATTTAAACCTCTTTCAACATTGTAACATATAATTCAAATTTTTTGCTTGTTGCGGTTCCAAATGAGGATTAGGAGAAGAACGAAAATTGCCCCGAACATACCCAGGGTCAGAATTCCCGTTTTGTTTTTCTGTAGGTGTTGTTCTTGCACAACGGCCGTTTCCTTTTCCAACGCCACTTTTGCCAACTGTGCCATCCAATCTGGTATGGTGTCACGCGGTGGCAAGCTGTAGCAGCAGTCGATCAAATTCAAATAAGCGGCCTCTTCTACCTGCCAACGATTGTCGTCCCAGCCCAATTCAGGTTGACAAATCGCGCGGATTTGGGGCAGCAATGCCTTGCCACCATTCTTGACAAGTAAACCCAAGCGCACGCGCCGCAGCAGCAAATCTTCCAGATGGACAACGCTTTCTGTCCGTGCTGCCCAGCGTAATTCTGCCCACAATATGCGCGTGCCGGGGATCAGGCTTAATTCTTCTGGCTGTGCCGCCGCGACCAGATCAAACGCAGCTTCACCATAGCGGCCAAGTAGACGCTGTTGTAAACGGGGTTCTAACACGTCTGGGGCGGTTAAGGGCATGTCAACGGGATTCAAAACCGGTAAATGGGTGTTGGGCTTAGCTACCTCTGGAAAATGTTCTCGAACTGCTTTGAGGGCATCTAAGGCGATCAGGCGAAAGGTCGTTAATTTGCCACCGGTGACAGTCAGTAAACCTGCCTCTTGCCAGACAACGTGGTCGCGTGATTCCTCAGAGGGATCATCTTTACCGCTGCCAACGACTGGACGCACGCCCGAAAAGGAAGCAACCACATCATCCAACGTGATCCCTAAGACGGGGTAACGTGCTTGCACAGCCGCCATCAAATAGGCGACTTCGGCAGGCGTGATACCGGATTCTTGATCCAAATCGCCTTTGTAATCGACATCGGTTGTGCCAATTAAAGCGACGCCTTCCCAGGGGAAAATGAAGACTGGGCGGCGGTCGATGGGATGTAGAAAGCTGACTGCCTGCGCGACCGGTAAGCGCCACAAGGGAAAGATGAGGTGGCTGCCACGCAACGGCCGTATACGACTCTCTTCCCCAACTTGCTCACGTAACCTATCTGCCCACGCGCCGGTAGCATTGATGACGACACGGCCATATACATTTTGGGTCGCACCTGTTTCCAGGTCACGCAATTGTAGACCATTTACGCGGCCATCTGCGTCACGCAGCACTTTTTGTGCGCGGATATAGTTAACGGCCGTTGCACCATCCGCCACTGCTTCTTGAATCACACGCAAAACCAAACGCGCATCATCCGTTTGCGCATCGCCATAACGAAAGCCGCCTTTGAGGCCTTCCTGCGAGATATTGCCCGCCATCAGCCGGAAATCTTGGGCACTGTAATATTTATGGCTCCATTGCAATGCCAACAGGTCGTAGATAGTCAATCCGGCCGTGTAGACCAGACGACCGGGGCTGTCGCCTTTGTACTCGGCGAGTAAAAAACCAACCGGGTCAATAAGACCGGGGCCTTCAGCGAGTAAATGTTCGCGTTCCAAAACTGACGCACGCGTGAGACCTACCTTGCCCTCTTTGAGATAGCGTAAACCACCATGAACGAGTTTTGATGAACGGCTGGAAGTTCCCCAGGCGAAGTCGCGCTGTTCGACCAGCAGCACCCGTAAGCCCAGGCGTGTTGCTTCACGCAAAATGCCCGCGCCGGTAATGCCGCCACCAACAATAATCAAATCCCACTCTTGGTCGAGATTATTCCAGATTTCTGTGCGTTGATTTTTATTGTTCATAATTTCTCCCGAAGGCTACAGCGAATTCGGGAAGGAGCGAATTTTTCCTCATAAACCAATTCGTTCCTTCCTTAATTCGCTGTAGTCATTTTGGAAAAAGATAGATTGCAACTATCCGGCTCGGTCAGGAGACACGGCCGGAGCACCTGAATAGTTATGATAGATTTTCAAAGCAGGAGTTT
>CAYGMR010000649.1:0-2694 GCA_964350725.1 uncultured Ardenticatenaceae bacterium
ATCGGCGCCCAGCAAACAACATATAACTATTTTGATTTTAAAAGGAGAGATTCACATGTTCAATTTCAAGAAAAAGAGCATAGTACTAATCGTCGTTGCGATGCTTATATTAACAGCAGTTAGCGTCGTCTTTGCTGCTGGTTATGATTTAACCTCAGTGCCCTCAGATGCCACTATCAATGGCGCAATTTTTCAAGCGATTGCGCCCGCTGACCCAACAGGTTCCGGCGGCTTTGATGCCTTCCTGCGTACCCAGGCAGATGTGAGTGAGCGTGGTTACAACAACGAGATGAACAATTCACAATATGAATTCGATGAAGTATCCGGCTGCTGCACACATGAAATTACCTTAGATGAGATACCTGAGATTGTCAGGCAGGCTGATGGACTTACTTATCGCATTTTCGAACTCGATATCAATGAAGTAAACTCGACACCTCTGCTTACATTAGATACAGTCGAAATTTATGAAGCAACAGACGGTAATGTTTGTGGTTATCCATTCGATGGCACAGTTACATCTCCGCCATGTCCTGCTGGCACTTTAAACACGGCCACCTTAATTTATGACATGGATGCCGGTGAAAACAATTTTGTCGTGTTGGATTACTCTAACAACGCAGGCAGCGGTAAACGTGACATGCGTTTGTGGGTACCCGATTCCCTGTTTGATCAGGATGCAAATTGTGATTACCAATCCCCCACCGCAGATTCATGCTCGACTTACGTTGTGCTTTACAATGAGTTCGGGTTAGATTTTGACGCCAACGCAGCAGCGCCGTTAGACACAGCCCATAACACTGACGATGGTTTCGAAGAGTGGGGTGTTCCAACTGAGGATTTGCCAACTGCAATCAACTTCAACGACATTTCCGCTGGCTTGCAGACTGGCAATTTAATCTGGATTGGGATGGCTTTCTTGTTATTGACTATCTTAACTGTTAGCAAATTACGGCACAACCGTGCATAATTCGCAAGACAACAAGTAAACAAAAAATCATTTGCTAAAAACGCCCGCACTTTTCTTAAATAGTGCGGGCGTTTTGCATTTTATCCCCATTGAAGCTTAATCCATCATGTACTCCCTTTTAGCCCCACCGTAAACCGAAACCCCGATCAATTGTAAACTCAAATAAATACGATAACCAAATTATGTGGTATGATCTTTGCATATTTATGGAGCATAACGAATGGATATTCCTGCAATTGAAGCTGTGGGCTTGACCCGCTATTTTGGCCAGAAAACGGCCGTTTCGAACCTCGATCTCACTGTACAAGCTGGCGAGTTTTTTGGCTTTTTGGGGCCAAATGGGGCTGGTAAATCAACAACAATCAACATGCTGGTTGGTCTGCTGCGTCCCAGCCAGGGCACAGCACGTATCGGCGGCGTCGATATTTGGCAAAATCCACTGCCCGCCAAACGGCTGTTGGGTGTCATGCCCGAAGGGTTGAATTTATACGAACGACTGACAGCCAACGAATTTGTGCGTTTTGTGGGCACAATGTATGCCGTGCCACCTACGGATGTGGAGCAGCGGGCCGCCGAACTGCTCGACCTGCTCGATCTGACCGATGATGCTGACAAATTAATCATCGACTATTCGCATGGTATGCGTAAAAAAACGGCACTGGCCGCCGCTTTGATCCATGCGCCGCGTGTGTTGTTCCTCGACGAACCGTTTGAAGGCATTGACGCGATCTCAGGACGTGTCATTCGTGATGTCTTGCAGCAGCTGCGCGGACAAGGCACGACGATTTTCTTTTCCTCCCATATCCTGGAAGTTGTCGAGCGTTTATGTACCCGTGTGGGTGTGATCGCAAACGGCCGTTTGGTCGCCCAGGGCACAATGAGTGAACTACGCGAACAAGCCGAAACCGGAGCGGCCACCACCCTCGAAGACCTGTTCCTCAAAGCAGTCGGTGCAACAGACGATGTTGAAAGCAGTGGGAAACTTTCATGGCTCAATTAATCAAACTCGATAAACAGTGCGTGGGCACTTTGTGGCGGCTCAAAGGCCGGCTCATGCTGCGCAGCTATACCCGCGAGCGCGGTCGTATGGTTGGTGCCATTATCCTCATCTTGTTTTTGGGGCCCTTGGTCATCGCGGCGGCCGTGGGGTCGGCCATTGGCTACTTACGCTTGCCCGCACCCTGGCCGGGGCAATTATTGGGCATCATTTTAGTCGGTTTATGGCTAATCTGGCTTGTTTTCCCGATCTTCTTTTCAACCCTGAATGAAGCCGCCGACATCACACGCTTATTGGTTTATCCCCTCAAACAGCGCGATTTAATTGCCAGCGTATTACTCGGCACCTTGTTCGATTATCCGACCTATTTGATGCTGCCGATGCTGTTGGCTGTTTTAGTCGGCTGGGGAGCCAGTCTGGCCTTACCTGTGGTTATCGTGGGCATTGTTTTAAGTTATGCCCACATGGTGTTTATTGGTCTGTTGGTAGGCACAGCATTCGGCGGTATTTTACAAAGCCGCCGCTTCCGCGATGTGGCCATCATTTTCACAGCTTTGCTCGGATCGTCTTGTTATTTCTTACAAGTCGGGTTGGGGCGTTTGTTAGAAAATCTGACAAAAACGATGAGTTTTGAGGAGGTGGCGGCGCTACGGCCGTTGCTGTTCCTGCAATGGTTTCCCACGGGTGCTGCTGCCCAGGCCATCGTGCAAGCGACAGATGGGCAGTG
>CAYGMR010000650.1:0-2686 GCA_964350725.1 uncultured Ardenticatenaceae bacterium
TTATTGTCACCCCCGCCCACACGGTTCCTGATTTGGTACAAGATTGTGCTGATGCTGGCGTAAAAGCGGTAATTATCATTTCGGCTGGATTCAAGGAAATTGGTCCTGAAGGTGCTGCGCTTGAGCAAAAAATTCTGGGAATTGCACGCAAAGCGCGTATGCGGATTGTTGGTCCTAACTGTCTGGGTATCATGAGTCCAGTCACCGGGCTAAACGCCACTTTTGCCGCTAAGATGGCCCATGCCGGCAGCGTCGGCTTCATCAGTCAAAGTGGTGCATTATTGACGGCTATTTTGGATTGGAGCTTTCGCGAAAATGTTGGGTTCAGTTCTATCATCTCAATTGGATCTATGTTGGATGTGGGCTGGGGTGATCTGATCTATTATCTTGGCGATGATCCGCGCACGAAGAGCATTGTCATTTATATGGAAAGCATTGGCAATGCACGCGACTTTCTGTCGGCGGCGCGTGAAGTCGCTTTGACGAAACCGATTATCGTGATTAAGCCCGGTCGCACTGAGCAAGCAGCCCAAGCGGCCGCTTCCCATACCGGCTCATTAACTGGCAGTGATGAGGTCTTGGCGGCAGCTTTCCGCCGTTCGGGTGTGCTGCGTGTGGATCGCATTGATGATTTGTTCAATATGGCTGAGGTGCTGGCCAAGCAGCCCAGTCCCCGCGGGCCACGCCTGACCATTATTACCAATGCCGGTGGACCCGGTGTTTTAGCGACAGATGCGCTCATCACCAGCGGTGGTGAATTGGCACCGCTTTCTGAAGAAACTAAGCAGGCGTTGGATAAATTCTTGCCGCCGCATTGGAGTCATAGTAATCCAATTGATATTTTGGGGGATGCCGACCCAGAACGTTATGCAGAAACGATTCGCATCGCAGCCAATGATCCCAACAGCGACGGCGTTTTGACGATCTTGACGCCACAGTCAATGACTTCGCCGACTCAAACAGCACAGGCACTCAAGAAAATATATGACCGGCCCGCGGGCTATAAATATGGTAAACCAATCCTCGCCAGTTGGATGGGCGGCGCGGATATTGCCGGTGGTGCGGCGATTTTGAATCATGCCAATATCCCGACATTTGCCTATCCTGATACGGCCGCTCGTGTTTTCCAATATATGTGGCGTTATCAAAAACGTCTGGAAAGTTTGTATGAAACGCCATATTTGCCCTCTGCTCATGATGAAACTGCTTTAAAGCATTTTCTGATTGGGGAATTACTGGCAGATACGCGTAAAACCGGCCGTACTATCCTCACAGAATATGAATCCAAGCAAGTCTTGGAAGCGTACGGCATTCCAACCGTTGAAACACGTTTGGCAAATACAGCCGAGCAAGCGGTTGAGATGGCGGCTGCAATTGGGTATCCGGTTGTTGTCAAACTGAATTCAGAGACTATCACGCATAAAAGTGATGTGGGCGGCGTGCGCCTAGATTTGGCCAATGCCGACGAAGTGCGTTATGCGTTTTTGCATATGCAACAAGCTGTAAGTGAAAAATTTAGTCCGGGCGATTTCTTGGGCGTGACTGTGCAGCCGATGCTCAAATTGGATGATGGCTATGAATTGATCATTGGCGCCAGCCCCGATCCCCAATTTGGACCTGTATTGCTCTTTGGTACTGGCGGCACGTTGGTTGAGGTGTTTAAAGATCGTGCTTTAGGGATTCCCCCACTGAATACGACATTAGCTCGACGCATGATGGAACGCACGAAGATTTACAAGGCCTTGCAAGGGGTACGTGGACGTGATCCGGTCGATATCCCGGCGCTCGAAGAGATTTTGGTGCAATTTGGTGAACTGGTCGTTGAACAACGCTGGATTAAGGAGATTGACATCAATCCATTATTGGCCTCAGCAAGCGGGCTTATTGCTTTAGATGCACGTGTGGTGCTGTATGATGAGGAAGTGGCAGAGGCTGATTTGCCGCGTTTGGCGATACGGCCGTATCCCATCCAATATATGCAAGCATTCACAAACAAAAACGACCTCGCTTTTGTGATTCGTCCCATTCGCCCCGAAGACGAACCCAAAGTTGTCGCTTTCCACGAAAAACTATCCGAAGAAAGCGTCTATTTGCGTTACTTCCGTTCTTTCCAGCTCAGCCAGCGTGTGGCGCATGAACGCATGACGCGCATCTGTTTTGTCGATTATGATCGCACCATCGCTCTGGTTATCGAACATGAGAACCCTGAAACCGGGGAAGATGAAATTGTGGCTGCCGGCCGCCTGACGCGCCTACCCAACCCAGAGGAAGCGGAATTCGCCATGATCGTACGTGATGATATGCACCGACAAGGTTTAGGTACAAAGTTGTTAGAAAGTCTGTTGCAATTTGGTCAGGATGAGGGCATCAAAGTGGTTGAAGCGTATATGCTCGGTGCCAACAAAGGCATGTTGACCATCTGTAAACGCCTCGGTTTCAACTTTGAACGCGAGGGTGATTTAATTCACGCCGCCATTGACTTGGAAAATCGCTCGCTTGCTGACAACGAATAATTTGGAATTCAGTCTAAAGAGCTACAGGCTGTAACAGGCAACGGCCGTTACCCAAATCATGATATGAAAAGGATTACACAGCCGGGAATGGTGTTAGCGTACCATAAACGGCCGTTTTTACCAATTATGTCGCCTACGTGTAGACTTGAAGTCCATATCAGCTTCGTGTTTTG
>CAYGMR010000651.1:0-2677 GCA_964350725.1 uncultured Ardenticatenaceae bacterium
ATCCCCCTCAACATATTACATGGCCAATGCTGAAAACTTGCACGATATGAGGATGCTGCAGATGGGCTGTTGCACGGGCTTCGCGCTGGAAACGTGCAATAAATTCTTCTGATTCAACGATTTGCGACAACAAAATCTTCAGTACAACTTGTCTTTCTAACTGCACATCTTGCGCTAGATAGACATCCGCCATACCTCCACGTCCCAGATGCCGCAAGACGTGGAATTGATCGATTATTTGCCTATTAAATTCACCTTTGCCTGGCATGTTTTTGTTTTAAGGCGACCGGTTTTGTAAAAGCGACTTCGTTGAATATTTATGTTAAGTTAACCACCGATCACCTTTCCTCCCATTGACCCATATAACAACTGAAACAAACGATAAATTACTCAACCCAGTTAGGATAACTGCCACGCTCGCTGATATAGGTTACATTGTTGCCGAAGGCGTCCATTTTGTAAATAGCATTGGTATTCCCCTGATCGCGGGTGAAAAGGATATAGCTGCCGTCGAGTGTCCAGTGTGCGCCCCATTCGTAAGCATCTGTGGTGTGGAGTAGTCGCTGGTCGCTGCCATTGGTGTTCATGATGAAGATGGCGGCTTCATCTGTCTTACTAAGCGAGTGCAGATAGAGAATCGAACGGCCGTCTGGTGACCATTCCGGAGACCAATCGCTGACACCGTTGTCAGTTAGTTGGCGCACGTTTTGCCCTTCGCTGTCCATGACGTAAATCTCCCAGGTTCTGCCTGCGACTGTGCCAGCATTGAAGGCGATTTCATCATTGATTGACCAGGATGGATGACCACTATATAAATCATCAAATGTCAATTGGCGGACATTGCTGCCGTCGGCTTGCATCGTGTGGATATTCAAATTCCCACTGCGATCAGATGCGAAAGCGATTTGGCTGCCATCGGGTGACCAGGTGGGCACTTGGTCTTTGCCTGGGTCGAAGGTGAGGCGGGTTTGATTACGGCCGTCGATATCCATCACATAGACCTCGCGATTGCCGTCACGTTCTGATTGGAACAAAATGCGTTGGCCATCTGGTGATACTTTTGGGTTTTCATCGCTTGTGTCGTTGACGGTGAGCGGTTGCTGGTTACGGCCGTCTACGTCCATGCGATAAATGTCATAATCGCCGTCACGATTGGATTCGAAGATGATTTGCGGCTCTGGTGAAATTGGCGTAGGGGCGGGCTGTGGTGTCTGAGTTGGGGAAATGGTTACTTTTGATTCTTGGGTTGCGGTTGGAAGAACGGCCGTGGCTGAAGGCGTTGGTGAGGGAGTTTCTGCGATAATAACAGGAAGTTCTTCATTGATACTGGCCTCAGATGCCGCCGAGCCGATAGTAAACTGCCAGGAACGTTGACTCATCCAAAACAGTCCCACTGCCAAAAGTAATAACAACGGCAGCAGCCATAACCATGGTTTTCTACGTTCCTTTGCGGGGGCCGTGTCGATGATGGTAGGGATTGCTGCGGGTGGATAGATTTTGTCAACAGGTGTTGTCGATGTGCTGAAGCGCTGTTCGGCGGCCATTGCATGGTCGAGTGCCGCAACCATTGCTGCTGCCGTTTGAAAGCGCCCGGCTGGGTCTTTTTGCAGTGCCTTATCCACCACTTGATACGTTGGCGACTGTAAATCTGGGCGGATGGTCGTCAGCGGTGGTGGCGGTTCGTAGATATGTTGGTGCAAAACCGCGATGGGACTGTTGCCGATAAACGGCCGTTGACTGGCCAATAATTCATACAAAATCACACCCAACGAATAGATGTCGGAACGGCCGTCTAAACTTTTGCCACCAGCTTGCTCTGGCGACATGTAGTGCGGTGTACCCAAAACAGAACCTGTCTGCGTCAGGCGCGTGCCGCCCGCATAGTGCGCGATGCCCAAATCGGTGACGATGGGTTTGTCGTTTTCAGTTAGCAGGATATTGCTCGGTTTCAAGTCGCGATGCACGATGCCAGCTTGATGGGCGGCATGCAAAGCTGCTGCGATTTGACGGGTCATATCCAATGCCGCGACGACTGACAGGCGCGTATTTTCAGCGTTCATGGCTACCAACTTGTCTTCCAACGAGCCGCCGCTGATATATTGCATGACCAGATACGGCCGTCCATCCGCCAGACGCCCGGTGGTGTAGATGCGCACAATATTGGGATGTTCGAGTTGGGCGGTGGTTTGGCCTTCGCGTTGGAAGCGCGCCACAAAGGTTTCGTCGGCTGCTAAATGCGGCAAAATCAGTTTGATAACAACTTGGCGCTGTAATTCAATATCTTCAGCCAGATAAACGTCCGCCATGCCACCACGCGCCATATGCTTGATGATGCGATATGGGCCAATGGTTTTTCCAATCAGTGGATCGTTTACCAGCATATCGATTTCACATTTTAAGGTGCAGTAACCAATTCCAGATAATCAGCAGCAGCCCAGCCTTCAACACCACTTGGTAGGCGAACTTCCCACCACTGCAATGCGTCAGCTTCTTGTGGACCGCTAATCACTTCCATGATCGTGCCTTCAAATGCAACCTCAAGAGATTCGTTTATTTGTCCTGGGTCAGTTCGTATAATCAAACCATCACTGCCTGTGCCCAATACCCTTACCGTCGAACCGATTGTTATTTCTGTAGATGGCAAAACGGCCGTATCTAGCGTAGCGGTTGGAATTAC
>CAYGMR010000652.1:0-419 GCA_964350725.1 uncultured Ardenticatenaceae bacterium
CAGGCTGCGCCCAGTTTGATGCGCTGCGCGCTTCGTTTTTTTGGTTTAAATCGTTCATCAAAATCCTCCAAAATCCTGATTACATAGGGTCGTGAAAGCAGCCGGTGAGGACGTTTTACGCCATACGTAATCCGAATGATAAATATTATGCAATTACAAACAGGATGGAAATTAAGGATGCGTTCGCAAATAAGTTTTAATTAGGAGACGCATCCGCAAAGGCTTGACTGTTTACCGAAATCAAAAGTTAAAAACGGGCAAGCCCTAAGCGGGCATAGCAACGGCCGTTGCTGCCGCAGTTTCACTGTCATAAATCCCAATCGCTTCATTTAAACGGGTCAATTCAAATATTTGCTGGTAATGGTCGCTAAGACCAAATGCCATCAGCATCTGTTTTTGGCGCTGGATACGAATGAGCA
>CAYGMR010000652.1:429-2668 GCA_964350725.1 uncultured Ardenticatenaceae bacterium
GTTCATATATTCCAGGTCAGAAAAGTTGAGGATGATCGCCTGGGTACGGCCGTTGCTGGCCTCATTGTAGGCAGTCATCAGCACATCTTCTGAATATCCGTTTAGTTCGCCTGAAATATCTATGACAGCAGCGCCAGGACTGGTTATGCGGACGTGTGTTATAAGGGTGTTGGGCATGGATTGTCTCCTTTTTTTTAATGCGTAGTGCGTAAAAAAACTATGGCTACGCAATATAATCATCGAATTTCAATAAAATCAGACAGCCGCGTAATCGTGAAGATTTCACGGTAATGTTCGCTGAGACCAACGGCAGTTAACGGAATATGCCCCGCGCGTGCCTTAGCCAACAGCCCTACGATGAGGGCAATACCGGTACTGTTGATGTAATCGACTTGCGCAAAATCAAGCGTGATTGCGGTGGGGTGCAATGCTTCAGCTGCCTGATAAGCGTCGGCCAGCGCCGCATCGGCCTCAATATTGATTTCGCCGATAAGTCCGATAACGGCCGTACCATCTACATCATTTACCACTCCAATTTATGCATCCAGTTCCGTATGCAAACGCATCAACAACTCAATCGTATGGCTGTGTTCATCTTGCTCTATGCGCATTTCATCGACCATATTTTCGATCAAATACAAACCCCAACCTCGTGCTGACTGCAAACCAGCCAGCTTGGCATCAAGATCGGGCACAGCGGCCGAATGTAACGGCTTGCCTTTACCCTGGTCACGAATGCGCACGCGCACGGCCGTATCTGAGCGGGCGATTTCAATATGGGCCGCTTTTTGCGAATCATATTGGTTGCCATGTTCCATGGCGTTCATTGTGGCTTCAGCAACGGCCGTTTTCAATTTTTCTAACCGGTTTGCGGGCAAGAATTCGGCCGTGACTTCCGCTACCCGACTCATTGCCTGGCGTTCATTACCGGGCTGGCTTGGCAGATGAAACTGCGTCAACAAACGCCACTGATCCGGCGTTTCAGCCAATTGTTCACACATCACAGTCACAAGCGTCACATCATCCTCTTGTTCCCAACCACTGCCTGTAAAATCGGCCAACTGCGCCAGCAGAAAATCATTCACATCGCTGCCATCGGCATGGTTTTTTAACAATTCTTGTAAGCGCGGAAACCCAAACATTTCGCGGTCAGGCGCATGTGCTTCCACCAATCCGTCGCTGTAAAGCAGGAAATAATCCCCAGCCGCCAGCGTTGTTTCCTTTTCTTCATAAAACATGCCCGGCATCAACCCTAACGGCATCCCGGTAGCACGCAGTTCCACCACGCCGTCGGCCGTGAAGTGATAGGGCACATCATGGCCGGCGTTGGCATACTTTAGATGACCGGTTTGGGGATTGAGCAGCGCCACAAAGCAGGTCACAAACATCTTGGGTGGAATCTCTTTTACAAGCACATTGTTGGTACGTTCCAGCACTGCGCCGGGTGATTCCAAGCGTTCAGCGGCGGCACGCAAGATGCTGCGTGTGGTGGCCATCACCAACGCGGCAGGCACGCCTTTGTCGGTCACATCTGCCACAATGAAAGCGATACGGCCGTCTTCAAAATAGATAAAGTCGTAAAAATCACCGCCAACGGCACGAGCCGGTTGGTAGTAGGCATCGACGTGCCAGTTTGCCAGTTGTGGCAGTTCTTGCGGCAGCAGGGTTTGTTGAATGAGACGCGCCACGCGCAGTTCTTGTTGAATGCGCTCTCGTTCAATCGCTTCCAGCTTTTGCTGCTGGACCAACTGCGCCACTTTGAGGGCTGGCGCGGCCTGGATGCTTAAATCTTGCAGCAACTTGGTGTCGTCGCTGGTGTATTCTTGCTCACTGCGGCGCGAGCCTAAGTTGATGAGGCCAATCAAATCCCCCTGGCTCACCAGCGGCACGACTAGTTTGACGCCCGCTTCTTTCATTTGAACCACAGCTGGTGAATCGAGCAGCAGCCGTTCTACGTCGATGATGCCTTTGCTGTTCAGGCAGTAGGGAAGAAACGGATCGTGGGGGGCGATGTCCATATCGAAAGTGAGCGTTTCGACGGGAGGGGGTGGGGTGATAACGGCCGTTTCCACTTCTCCCTCATCTGATTTTGCTTTGCGCTTAAAAATTCTCAATGCAGTCATAGTGTCATTTTACCATCCTATCGTCTGCTAAACGTTACGGTTTTCACTGTTCACCATAACATACTACTCTGTAACAAAAGAAGTTCAACTTCTTATATTCTTGACCACCTCTGGTT
>CAYGMR010000653.1:0-2666 GCA_964350725.1 uncultured Ardenticatenaceae bacterium
TTTTATTACTTTTATTGCTGATATGGGGGTTGCGTTCCATTATCGGGGGAGGCGGTGCTGATGTGGATGTGAATGCCACGCAAACGGCCGTTGCTTTTGTTGTGCTCCCCTCTTCAACCCCCACAGCCCAACCAACGGAAGAACCGACGGCGACCGCACAGCCAACCCATACAGCCACACCCATTCCGACCATTGATCCATTTGTTCCTCCAGCAAATGCGGCGCTTGGCGATATGTGGGAGCGTCCAAAAGACAAAATGCCAATGGTTTATGTGCCTGCAGGGACTTTTGCAATGGGTATCCAGGAGGAACTGGTTGAGTCAGCATTTAGTTATTGTGAACAAACGTTGGGCAGCGGAAACTGCGAGCGGTTTTGGTATGATGACGAAGTCCCGCAGCATGAAGTCGCTTTAGACGATTTTTGGATAGACCAAACTGAAGTGACAAATGCGCAGTTTGCCGCTTTTGTTGAAGAAACTGGTCATGTAAGCAGCGCTGAGGAAAGTGGGAGTGGTATTACCTATACTTCTGCAAATGGATGGGGGAATTTAGAGGGCGCGAATTGGCGCCAACCGCAAGGAGTCGATAGTAATTTAGAGAACTTAGCTGCGCACCCGGTTGTGTTGGTCTCGTGGTTGGATGCGAATGCTTATTGCACATGGGCAGGTGGAGAATTGCCCACCGAGGCCCAATGGGAGTATGCTGCGCGGGGGGCAAATGGGTTCGAGTATCCTTGGGGGGACACTTTGTTAGAGGATGTGGTTGCAAACACTTGTGATGTAAATTGTCCCTTTGATACGCGGGATAACAATTACGATGATGGGTATGCGCTTACTGCTCCTGTTGGCAGCTTTCCAGAAGGTAGCAGTTGGAATGGTGCTTTGGATATGGGTGGCAACGTGTGGGAATGGGTAGCTGATTGGTATGACGCGGCCTATTACGCAAACAGTGCAGATCAAAACCCAGAAGGTCCCGCAATCGGTGAAAAGAAGGTGATACGGGGTGGGTCATGGAATGGCAATATGGTTGACCTCATGCGCACGCAGAACCGCGGCAGCCGTGATCCATTGATTGTGAGCAGCAATGCTGGGTTTAGGTGTGTTCAGAATTGACCTAATCTTTGAGGGCAAATAAAAAGAACGTGGATAGTCTGTCCACGTTCTTTTTGATCATGTTGCATTTTTAATGCGGGGCATCCGCGCGCAACGGCCGTTCTCCACCACTACTCCGTGGTAAAGGTGGCACAATGACGCGGTCGGTTTCCTCTTTTTTGCCCTCAACCGTCAAAGCTGGCCCCACTGCATCTAACAAGGCAATTGCCAGAACTTCATCCAAATGGCTGACTGGAATGAGTGTTAAATCTTCACGTACACGTTCCGGTAAGTCAGGAATGTCTTTGCTGTTATCACGCGGCATTATCACGGTGGTGATGCCGGCACGATGCGCCGCGATTGTTTTGGCTTTAAGACCGCCTATGGGCAGCACCTTGCCACGTAATGTGACTTCGCCTGTCATGGCGACATCGCGCCGCACGGGGCGACGTGTGAATGCTGAGATAACGGCCGTTGCCATGCCAATACCGGCGCTGGGGCCATCTTTGGGTGTGGCACCATCAGGCACATGAATGTGCAGGTTGATTTTGTCAAAGAGCATGGGGTCTAGGCCCAATGAACGGGCGTTGGCACGCGCATAAGTGAGTGCCGCTTGTGCCGATTCACGCATCACATCACCGAGTGAGCCAGTTAAGGTGATACGGCCGTTGCCTTCACTCAAGCTGACTTCAATTGGTAAAATATCGCCACCGAATGCATTCACTGCCAATCCAGTGACCACGCCAATCTCATCTTTTTCTTCAGCCACGCCAAAGGTGAGTTTCTCTGGCCCTAAAAATTCAATGACATCGTCTTCATCCACCACAAAGGGGCCGGATTCACCACTTGCAATTTTGACCGCTAATTTACGAACGGCCGTACCGATATTGCGTTCCAACTGCCGCACACCAGCCTCTCGTGTATAGTAGCGGATCATTTTGCGCAGGGCTTTATCTTCAATTGTGATATCTAAATTTTCAATGCCATGCCCGGCCATCTGCTTTTTGAGCAAATATTGGTTGGCAATTGCCATCTTTTCATCTTCGATATAACCAAGCATATTGATCGACTCCATACGGTCTAACAGCGCCGCTGGAATCGTACTCAGTTGGTTCGATGTTGTGATAAAAATCACCTGGCTCAGATCAAATGGGACTTCCAAATAATGATCGGTAAAATGATGATTTTGTTCCGGATCCAAGACCTCTAACAAGGCGGAAGCGGGATCACCGCGCCAATCTGTGCCTACCTTGTCGATTTCGTCGAGCACGATCACGGGATTGCGGGTTTTGGCATCGCGCAAAGCACGGATAATGCGACCGGGGATCGCACCGATATATGTGCGCCGGTGGCCGCGAATTTCAGCTTCATCACGTACCCCACCGAGGCTCAGTCGCACTACCTCACGGCCCATTGCCCGAGCAACAGACGTCGCGATAGATGTTTTGCCTACACCGGGCGGTCCATTCAAGTTGATGATCGCACCGCGCATTTGATTGCCCGCTAACTTGCGTACAGCAACATACTCAACAATCCGATCTTTGACATCATCCATGCCATAATGGTCTTGATCCA
>CAYGMR010000654.1:0-2664 GCA_964350725.1 uncultured Ardenticatenaceae bacterium
CAGAAACAGCATCGACCATTGTGGCCACAGATGGCATGAAGTAAGGGGATGAACTGCGGTGGATTTCATAACCACCTGCATTGGCCGCTGCGTCTACCCAGGTCAAATCCACATCGTTCCCAGTTAAACTGATACTGCTTGTGGGTGTTACGGGTGGCATTTGGGTACAACTGATGATCTCTTGGCAAATTTGTAAGCTCCAGCCTTCTAAACTACCCCCATCGCCGTTGTAGATATCGTTGATGGTTAACGTCCATTCACCATTCATCTCCTCAGCGTTAAACGTGGAAAGTGGGTTGTGTGGACGATAGGTGCCGCCGTCGATAGGCGGACATGGCCATCCGCCAGCAGCGGCCTCATCGTCCAGATTGAGGTCAAAATTGTCGGTACTGCCACACGTTGGATCCATTAGACGTATGGTGGTGATTGCAGGACTGCTCAGATTGAAATCGAGGTCTTCCATATATGAATGGGTGCCTTTCAGATTTAGAACATTGATGTCATAAATGGAGCCGGTATTTGTTACGGTTAGTGTGGATGTGACCGTTTGTGGCCCATTGGCAGAAATTGGCACAGGTACATCAAGGCTGTCATAGGTTGTACAGCTAACCGGATTGAGGAAGAAATTGTGATCGATAATCTGGTAATTCTCGGCTGTGATATTGAGTTTTGTTTGCGGGGCATAATTCGTGGCGTTGGCGGTGAGGTCGTAGCTGTCTTCTGGTAAAACCAATTCATAGTAGCCGTTGGCAGGATTGGTTGTGGTGGTGAATGGTGTGAATTGTGTGGTTATATTCGCATCGAGGGGGGTATTTGTACCGGCTTCGCGTACAAATCCATTGATATGCGGCGCAACGGCCGTATCCAACACAGTTAAGAATTCAGCCGATACCACACCCCAATTGCCATTGCTGTCTTGGCCGCGCACGAAAATAGTATGTTGTCCGCTGCTCAAATTGCTTGTGTCGATGGTCGCAACGGCCGTTTCGACTGTGCTGTCAAATGTGCCATCTTGTGGGTTCATTATTATGGGTGTGCCGCCATCCCAATCGGGCAAATCAATATAATATTCGACTGCTGCAATCGGTTGGGTAGGTTCGATACCATTTTCGTTGTTAAATTGGGTATCATCGAGAACGGCCGTTAACTCAACGGCCGTACCGGGCGCAACGGCGCCTGCGGATAAGGTCAGCATTGTAGCTTCTGGCCCTGATGGCTGCATGTATGGCAGCCGCGATGCTTTGGCTGCATACAGCAGCGCCGGTAAATTAGTTGGCAAAATTGTATTTTCGAAGATGCTGCAGCTTTGGAAAAAAGCGGTGCCAAGTTCAAATGCATAGGTGGCGACACCCAGATCGCCATAAGCGAAATCTTGAGTTGTGCCATCGGTAGGGTAAAGGGCAACCGCTTGTGTGGGTTTATAATTGTTAAAACGTGCCAATTTACGTCCCAATGTTTGCAAAGCAGGGCCATTAGGCGCAACCGGCACACCCCAGCCCCACGGCCAGAGCACTAACTCACTGTAGCTGTGGAGGTCTAGAAAAACACCCATAGCATCGTCCGGCGCGGCATCTGTAATCTCATCGCCACGCTGATCGGGGAAAATAGTTCTAACATAATCTTGCACAGCTTGCGTTTCGGGTTCAGAAGCGGCTGCTGGGCCACGGTAGGTGATATCACATTCGCCGCTGTCGGAACCATTACAACAGCCCCATTGGAATTCAAAATTACGATTCAGATCCGCACCGCGTGAAGTACTTGTGGGACTGCAATAATTTTCATTCGTATTTTTGCGCCAGTAAAGGCCGGTTTCGGCTTGTTTACGGCCGTCAGGATTGGACATCAACAGCAGATGAATTTCGTGATAATCGAGCAGCCAGGTGATGTCGGCGTCGATGCCATAACCTGCAACCAACATTTCGGCAAAGCGTGTATTCAGTTCGGCGGTGGTATATTCGCGTGCATGGATGGCACTCATCACGAATAAAACCGGTTTGTTACCGGAGGTTGCTGAATTTGTCAGCTTGAGCACTTGCATATCATAACCCGGATTGCCGCCGGCTGAGACTTTTTCCCAACTGTCGCCGATATCGATCCATGTAGCCAGATCAGGGTAGTTTGTAACAATATCTTGGGCGGTTGCGTAGGTCTCTTCGACAGTGCGGTAGCAGGCAGTCCCAGGTATGCCGCCGCCTTGTGCGGGTACGAAGGGGGTTGGTTGATTGAAAACGGCCGTTTCATCTTCATCCACAACGACAGTAAAACCAATGGTTCGTATCGTTTGCATTTCGGCTGCGTTAACGGCCGCCAAAACATAGCTCTCTTTTTGGTTGTTATATTCAAAAACATCAAAAGCAGAAAGCAGCGCGATTTCAGGCGGATCATCGTAGTAGACACGTACAACAAATATTTCGTCCGGTGCTTCAGTTGAGACTGAAGCAGAAGAAGCGGCCGTAACTTGATTCATTTGCTGACCACGAATTGCTGTGATTAAGCTGGCGACTAAGAACAAAATAGGAACGATGACCCAGATATATTTTTTCATTGTTAGACAAACCCTCCCCTGCGACTTTGATGGATTAGGTGTAGAAACGCGCTAGTTGGCGCCTACGTCTATTGCCAGACTATCCTGGTAAAAAACACAGATGGGAAGAACACGGATAA
>CAYGMR010000655.1:0-2657 GCA_964350725.1 uncultured Ardenticatenaceae bacterium
TGACCTTGTCGCCGGCTTTGGCTAATCCTTTTGCCGCCGCCGCACCAAACTCGCAAGTGGCACCCGTCACAATCGCAGCTTTATCGTACACATCAAATAGTTGTTGGGGAGTGGGAATCTTATCCATTATCTATCAATCTCTATTTTGGCGGGTATGGCATGACAACCAAGATGGTTACAACTTCATTGCTGTCATTGCGTGCCTCTCGTGTTTCATTCGGCCCAATGTAAACGGAATCCATGCGGTTTAGCGTGACCGTTTCATCTTCAAATTCCACAGTTAGCTGCCCATCAAGCACCACATAAATTCTTTCTAGTAGGGAAGCGCTCATTTCTGCTTTTGCACCGGGCAAATAATAAGACGTACTCACCCAAAAATCAGCGTCACAACCCGTCATTTTATGCTGCAAAAACATAGAATGAACAGTGACATCATGCAGGGGAGCTTCGTAAGGACGGGCATCTGCAAAACGTACAACGTTTCTCATTTCGACCTCCGTTATTGACCTGACTCGATACGATATGCACCAGATGGGTCAAGTATGGCAACCAGGCGAATGATGCAGCCGTCGCCTCGCGACCAACGCCATGGGAAGAAAGAAAATGTACAGCGTTTGCCGGTGACTTTATCAATATCACCGCCCACGTTTTCAATTCCCAAAATGCCGTTTGTGAACAAGATGCGATGCACAGGCTCCCACTCGGGAAAATCATCGATCACTTTGTTGCCTGTATATGCTTCATACTCTTGATTGATTAAAGGCATGAGCATGCCGCCACCGGGGCCGTGTGGACCAATTGCTGTCGCCAGGGGGTGATCATTTGCCTGCGTATCATGGCCCACAACTTTCACCCCTTTCTCCACCATCCACTCGGCAGCAGATGGGACTAAACCAGGGCAACGGCCGAAATACTCTTGTGTGTCGGCATATTTTTTGTGCCAACCGGTGTTGATGATGACGATGTCACCTTTTTGAATCTTGGGCGTGGCTTTCTCTAAATCGTCGGCCGTAATCATTTCAAACTTCCCTTTGGGAATAGAAACAACAACACCGGTACCAAAGAACTTTTCGAGGGGGACTTCATCAATGAAGGGGGTGCCTTCGACGACATGCGCCGGGGCGTCGATGTGTGTGGTGCTGTGCATGGTTGTTGTGATTTTTTGCGTTAGCACACCAGATTTGGCGTGGTAATGAATACGATCAATCTGCACATCTTGAAAATAGGGCCAATTGGGAGCTTGAAACCCCCAGGGGTGGCTTAGATCATAAAATTCCAATTGACTACTTTTAGACATAAATTCCTCCACTCTATTCTTAATTGATTGTTTAGCCGGAAACGGCCGTGACTCCGTAGACCGATTTACATATTCAATAATCCCCTGCCCCGCTTTAGCAACATGTTCATACATGATTTTGGCAGCTAACTCAGCATCCCCTTGTCGACAAGCGGCTACAATCGCTCGATGCTCTTCTTGAGCGGGCGGCATCCTTCCCAAATCAATCATATAGGCATGCAAATAATGTTCTGTACGATGCCGCAAAGTCTCAATGAGTTCACACAAATGTTTGCGATTTGCAGCCCCATACAGGGTGGTGTGAAACTCGAAGTTTAGGTTAACGAGTTCAATGATTTCACCCATATGTTGATCCATCTCTTCTACTAAAGCTTCTAAAGTATCGATTTTTTCGTCATTCAAATTGGGGACAGCCAAATGCGTAGCCATGCCTTCAAGTGTGGAGCGAATATCATAAATATCTTCCAATTCAGCGGGGCTCAATTGCGTAACAACCGCGCCACGTCGTGGCTCCGACGTCACTAATCCTTCTGCTTCTAACTCAGTCAAGGCGTCCCGTACCGGCTGCGTACTGATATTAAACTCAGCCGCCACATCGCGTAAACGCAAGCGCTGCCCCGGCGCATAATTGCCTTTAATGATTTCATTCCGAATTTGTTCAACGAGCATACTTTTTACGGTATATTGAGAAAGTTCCATAAATCACATTGATGATAATTAACAATATTAATCTGCATGTGATTTGTGATCACAAATCACATATTGTGTGGATAGTAGCATAACAACACCTAATTGGCAAGCACCAAACTGTCAAGCACCTTAATCATTTTTCTGAAAAAAAAAGGTCCCCTTTGTAGTTAACAAGAGGAAACAAGCAAAACTGAAGCAGCCTCCTCAATTGGTACATTCTCCAATTTACCCATCACTTTTTATGGCATCATCTTGTTTGCATTCTCTTCAAATCTAGATTAGACTTCATTTGTTATCACAAATCACATATATTAAATCACATATCTCATAGATATTGGTTGCTTCTGACAATACAAGGAGAATTTTTTATGAACCGTTCAGGAAAGCAGATTTTTGTTCGATTAGTAGCTGCCCTATTATTGTTCCTCTTAGTAGCGTGTAATACGACTCAGCCGACAACTGAGACATCCACCGAATCCGAGCCAGAAACCCAGACATCAACTGAGACCGAGACATCCACCGAATCCGAAGCAGAACCTGAAGCAGAAACCGCACCAGAAACAGAAGGTCCAACCGAAACATTACGCTGGGGTACATTCATGCCCCCCGTCTTCGCTCTCGACCCCCATGCTGCCATCCCCACCGGCACGCTTATGCAACTGTCGCTAAT
>CAYGMR010000656.1:0-2648 GCA_964350725.1 uncultured Ardenticatenaceae bacterium
TACTGAATGGTCAAGATGCACAAGAAGCAGCTGAAGGCCTCCAGGCAGAGTGGGAAAGCGGCCGTTATAACAATTAAGGCTAGCTAGTAATTTTACAACGTCCTGTTCTGAGCTCTCATGTTCAGAACAGGACCATTTCCATTGTCAATTTGTCCTACACCATGAAAACAACGCGCAAACCTAACATTGTATATATATTGGCCGATGATATGGGGTATGGAGATTTATCATGTCTGAATCCATCTTCTAAGATACAGACAAAATATTTAGACCAAATGGCTGCGGAAGGGATGATTTTTGAAGATGCGCATGCCACGTCATCTGTTTGCACCCCCTCACGCTATAGCATTTTAACAGGTCGTTATAATTGGCGTTCCAACCTAAAAGAGGGCGTGCTATTTGGCTACAGCCCGCACCTAGTTGAACCTGACAGAATGACGGTGGCCTCCCTACTCAAAACGCATGGCTATCACAGTGCCATGATTGGCAAATGGCATCTTGGATGGGATTGGGCCACGACGAATGATCAATCACCCAGTGCCGAAAATATTGATTTTACGGGCTTGGTAACCAACGGGCCGGATGCCTGCGGGTTTGATTATTATTATGGGCATGCAGGATCGCTAGATATGCCCCCCTATGTTTATGTTGAGAATGGCTGGGCGACGGCGCAACCAGATCGGATCACAGAAAATACCAATAAGTTTAGTTGGTGGCGGGCGGGTCCAACGGCTCCAGATTTTAAACATGAAGATGTTTTGCCAAATTTCACGCGCCGCAGCATTCATTACATTGAAGATCGGGCAGCAACTGGTGAACCATTCTTTTTGTATTTTCCTTTACCGGCACCACACACACCAATTCTTCCTACTGAAGCATTTCAGGGGAAAAGTGGCACAAATTTATATGGTGACTTCTGTTTGCAGGTCGATGATGTTGTAGGCCAAATAATGGCGACACTCGAACGCACTGGCATTGCAGACAATACCATCCTTATATTTACATCAGACAATGGCTGTTCACCAGAGGCTGATTTTCCCCAATTAGCTTCTATGGGGCACCATCCTAGTTTTGTATTTCGCGGGCACAAGGCTGACATTTATGAGGGGGGGCATCGTATCCCTCTGATAATTAAGTGGCCAAACGTGATTCAAGCTGGATCAAAATCGGCTGAAATTGTTTGTCTTAGCGATCTGATGGCTACCTGTGCCGATATCTTGGGCTTGTCGCTGCCTGCTAATGCAGGAGAGGATAGCATTAGCAATCTCCCTGTGTGGCAAGGCCAGCAGCTCGATAAATCATTGCGCGAGGCAACGATTCATCACTCCATAGACGGCTCATTCTCTATCCGTAAGGGGAAGTGGAAGTTAGAGATGTGTGCGGGATCAGGCGGATGGAGCCATCCACGCCCCGATGAGGTGCATGTTGGGTTACCACCCATGCAGCTTTATGATCTGGAAGCTGATATTGGTGAACGCAACAATATTGTGGCGGATCATCCAGATGTTGTTGAATCTATGAAACAACTGCTAACTCAATATGTGGTAAACGGCCGTAGCACACCAGGGGAAAAACAGCCCAATACAGGCACAAGCAAGTGGCAGCAACTTTGGTGGATATAACCGACTCTCATTGCAAATAAAGTGTAGAAAGGTAATGTTATGACTCCTGAAAAAATAAAAAACAACACTGTTGTGCAAAAAACGACGGTTAACGCAACAAAAAAGAAAAGAAACAAACACAACCTTGCAGCCATTTTCTTCCTGCTACCACTAGCCCTGTTTTATGGTGTCTTCTATATATATAGTTTCTATTTTCTCATCTCAACCAGCTTTTTAGAGACAAATATTTCGATGCGCGACCCGATATTTGTGGGATTGCAAAATTTTCAGCTGCTGTTGACGCATGCACAGTTTTACCGCGCCATTTTCAACACGCTGTTATTTGCGTGCGTCGCCATTGCGGCCGGATTAACCTTGGGCTTTTTCTTAGCTGTTGTTCTTGCATTAAGAATGAGGGGCAGCCGTATTTTTAATGCTATCTTCTTCCTTCCCTCACTCATGCCAATGGCATTGGTGGCTTCCGTCTTTGGGGTCATGTTTGAATTTCGCTACGGCACTATGAATACGATTTTACGTGCAATGGGAGCAGAGGCCTTGACCCAACGCTGGTTGGTCGATCCCCAATGGGCTTATATGGTCATCATTGTCATTCTCGTTTTTGTGATTGGTCTGCCCATTATGCACTATACGGCCGATATATCCACCTTAAATATTTCTTTGCTTGAAGCTGCTGTTGTGGATGGTGCCGGAACCTTACAGATGTTTCGCCTCATTCTGTTTCCCCTACTCAGAGGGGCACGCAAAACCATTACTATATCCCTCTTACTGGGAAGTTTTCGCGCATTTGAACTCGTTTATCTCTCCACAGGTGGCGGGCCATCTGGGAAAACAGAAATTACGGGCACCTACTTGTATGATTTTGCCACTTCTGGAATGAATGTGGGGTATGTGTCGGCCGCTTCTGTGATTGTGTTACTTATTGCGTTGGGCATCTCATTCTTCCAAATTACCCTTTATAAACGCAGCGAGAGCTAGGGCGTGTTGACATTTCACTGTTTAGACAATTTTTGAACCACAGAGACCACA
>CAYGMR010000657.1:0-2647 GCA_964350725.1 uncultured Ardenticatenaceae bacterium
ATAGGCAGTTTGCAGCAGTTGCGCAAACCAGTGCGCCAGCGCCAATTCACTCCCGAAAGCACGTTCAAAATGGGGAGCCAATGCGCCCACATCCAACAAAGTCTCATTCACATCAAAAACAATGACTGGTTTCATGATCCCTCCTCAAAGCCATCCAACTGTCATAACCGCCTGCGCGGGCATGACATCTGTTGTCAAACTCATGTTTGCAATGGATCGGTTAATATTTCCACAATAGCCGGACCATCAGCGGCAAGTCCGGCGGCGATAGCTGGACCCACTTCGGCGGGCGTGGTTGCGCGGAAGCCAGCCGCACCACATAACTTGGCAAACTCGGCGAAGTTGGGATTATGCAGGCTGGTTTGCCAGACCTGGAAACGGCCGCTTCTCTGTTCCTTCGATATTTTTGCCAACTGATCATTATTCAGCAAAATGTGGGTGATGTTCATGTTGTATTTAACGGCCGTTGTAAAATCCCCTAAATATTGACCAAAGCCACCATCACCCGAAATCGAAACGATCTTGCGTTTGTCACCCACAGCCGCCCACGCACCTAAAGCGGCCGGGAACGAAAAGCCAATACTGCCCAAATAACCCGACATAAGCACATCTTGACGTTTACATTCGAAGAAACGGCCGAAACTATACGTATTATTGCCCACATCCACGCACAAAACCGCATCATCAGGTACCAATTCAGATAAATGTTTGAAAACCAGCGCCGGATGCATACGTCCCTGGCTGTCTAACTGATCGACATGTTTGGCTTTTTCGCCGCGCCAATAAGCCCAACGTTTGGCGATGTCACTGCGGATAGACGGCCGTTGCACAGCCTCTAACTGAGCATCAAATGCTGCCAGCGTCGTGCCGATCTCGCCCCACAAAGGCACGGTCACCGGGTGGAATTTACCCAACGTCATGCGGTCGATGTCGATTTGGATCGTCTTTTTCTTGGTCGAAATGCCGGTGTGGTTGGAAAAGGAAGCGCCCAGCACAATCAACAAATCACTGCGTCCCATCATGCTGCTGCCAACCGGCGTGCCACTGCGGCCCAACACCCCACAGCCCAACGGATGATCATCCGGCACAATGCCTTTGCCCTTAAAAGTCGTAATAATGGCCGCATCGATCTTTTCGGCAAAAGCGATAATTTCCTCACGATGGAAACGTGCGCCATGCCCCACGATGAGCGACGGCCGTTTCGCCTCCCGAATCAATGTGAGCGCCGCATCCAGCTCTGCTTGCGGTGGCGTGATTTCGATGGTGGAGATACGGCCGTGTTGGGGCGTTTCTGGTTCAGGGTCGAGCGCAGCCTGCACCTGGACTTCATCGGGCAAAATCAGATGCGCCACCCCTTGTTCGACCAGCGCATGTTTGATCGCCAGCGCCATCAAATCACTGGCATTTTTATTGGTAAGCACCGTTTGACCCCAGGTGCGCACCGCATCGAAGGCGGCATACAAATCCACTTCCTGGAAAGCGCCTGGCCCAATCACCTGCGTATTCACCTGTCCGCTCAAAGCCAAAACCGGCGCACGATCTACCTTGGCATCCCACAAGCCAGTCAGCAGATTGGTGCTGCCAGGGCCTGCAATGCCAAAACAGGCGGCTGGCCTGCCGGTCAATTTACCAAAGGCAGAGGCCGCAAAAGCAGCCGCACCCGCATGCCTAATGCCAAAATAGCGCAGTTTGCCGGCCTCTTCAGCGCGGCGCATCGCATCGGCAAAACCAAGATTGCTGTGACCGACCATGCCAAAAACGGTATCGACGCCCCAAGCGGTCATCACGCCCACCATTTGATCGGAGACGGTGGGCGTATGTTCGGCTTCTTCGACCTGCACATACAGACCATCAGCACGCACGTCAAGCGGCAGTGCTGTGGCGCAATCGCCATACCCATCTGGCGGATCGCCCGTTTTGGGATCATATTCGTAGCCGTGCCAGGGACAGATAAGCCATTTGCCATCGAGCTGCCCTTCGCCCAGCGGTCCGCCTTGATGTGGGCAGCGGTTAAGCAGCGCGGTGTAACCATGTTCAGCAGTGTTGATCAGACATACGGCCGTTACGCCCGCAGTCACCGTCGTCACCTGTCCTTGTGGCAAAGCATCAGTTGCAGCCACTTTATACCATTTTTTTGTCATCTAGAGCCTCCAGTTTTGATTCTCGGCCAGTTTAGACCAAACAATGGGGTAAGACTGTAATATTCAACACGCTTAGGTAGGGAAAGGTGTCAAAAAATCAATATCTGTAGGGTATACAAATTTTACGGCCGTATACACGCACAGATTTTTTCATTTGAGTAATCTTTGGTAAAAATTAATCTAGATCGCACACATTTTATAGACAAACAATGTAACGCTCTTTGAAACGCAATACGTCATACACAATATGAGCTATCAACCATATAAAATCCTGAACCCACTAAAAAATAGGGAGAAATTAAATTGTTTACGCGGCAACCATCCCCTGGCAAGATGCATGACAAGCAAGTCACAACCAACATATCGCTCGTAGGCCAATTACTCAGGGCACAATTTCCGCAGTGGGCCGACCTGCCCATCAAGCCAGTTAAATCTGATGGCACAGACAACGCGATCTTCCGGCTGGGGGATGAGATGGTCGTGCGGCTGCCGCTCATCTACTGGGC
>CAYGMR010000658.1:0-2647 GCA_964350725.1 uncultured Ardenticatenaceae bacterium
GTCATTGTGCATGTGCCCGATGAGGATTTGCCCGTGCTGCTGCCGGATGAGGTCGAATTTACGCCTACCGGTAAAAGCCCACTGAAGCTGTTGCCGGAATGGTATGAAGTTGATTGCCCCACCTGCGGCCAAACAGCAACCCGCGAAACCGACACAATGGACACCTTCATGTGCTCTTCCTGGTACCAATACCGTTACTTGAGTCCAGATTATGACGAAGGTCCGTTTGACCCCGAGGAAGGTGCTTATTGGCTGCCTGTGGATCAATATACGGGCGGCATTGAACATGCCACGATGCATTTGATCTACACGCGCTTTTTCACCAAAGCGATGCGTAAAATGGGGCTTGTCGATTTTGATGAGCCGATGTTGGCGCTTTTTAACCAGGGGATGGTGTTGGGTGAAGACGGCGAAAAGATGTCGAAATCACGCGGTAATGTTGTCGCGCCCGACGCGCTGGTCAAACAATTTGGCGCGGACGCGGTGCGTGCCTATATTATGTTTTTTGCCAAATGGGATCAGGGGGGCCCCTGGAATTATGACGGCATCAAAGGGCCGCAGCGGCTCTTGCAAGATGTGTGGAGCCTGGGGTTGGCTGCTTATGAGCCGGAGAAGGTGGATAAAGTGGCGGATCGGGCCTTGCGGCGCAAGACGCATCAGACGATTCAGAAGGTTGGGCATGATTTGGAGACATTTGGGTTTAATACGGCCGTTGCTGCCATCATGGAACAGCGCAATGCCCTGCAAACTGCCCAACGCAATCAAAATGTGAGCCAGGCCGCGTGGGACGAAGCGGTTGACAGTCTATTGCTTGTCTTGGCTCCCATCGCCCCCCATATCACCGAAGAGTTGTGGGCGCAGCGTGGTCATGGTTACAGCATCCATCAACAAACTTGGCCGCAGTGGGATGCCGAAATCGCCAAAGAAGACGCAATCACCTTGATTGTGCAAGTCAACGGCAAAGTGCGTGACCGCATCGAAATGCCTGCTGGCTCACCGGACGCGGATTTGAAGACGGCGGCGCTGGCCTCAGAAAATGTTAGCCGTCAGCTGGGCGGCAAAGACCCACGCAAGGTGATTGTGATTAAGGGGCGTTTGGTGAATATTGTGGTTTAGGGTTTAGTGATTTTTTGATTGAAACGGCTGTTTTTTGTTACCCCTTGCGCAATTTTGGCATTTGGGTGGGGAAAGCAGCCGTGTGTTTTACGGAACTGTTCTACCTGTTTAGTAATCAAAATTTGATTAGCGCAAATTTTTTTGTGTTGTTCCTTTAACTAAAGTATGTGATGGTGACACTTATCCTTTTTAATAGCCTCAGTGCATTTAGCTTGGTAGCGCCTACCACCAGCCTAACCCTGAAACTATTTGCTTAAATTCACTGGATGCTTCGTTAAATCGCTTCAAATTTCCACCAAAGAGACCCGCTTTAAAAGGTTCCCAGTTATTACCCAGTGATTGTGCTTCATTGATGATGTGCGTGAGAGGGGAAGACCTGCCAGTTCTTTGTCCTTTCCACCCAAAGCGTCCAATTGGAGCCCATAGATGTTCCCCCCTTTGAATTCTTGAATCAGCAACAACCAGTTTTGGCTGAAGTATTTTGTAGAGATATTCACTCATTGGAGTGTAATGCTTTTCATGACCAGGTAATTGCTTGAAAACATTTGCACGAGTTAATTCGAGAATTCCATTTGAAACGATCTCAACTATTGAATCACTACGCTCTCGGTAATCTGACGGGCTAATTTTTGTATCGAAAATGCTTGCCAAGGAATCGTATTTTCCTCCCTCAATTGCTGCTATACCTGAACAATAGAGTTCTAGAATCAAAGGATACCAACGCAGATTTGACCAATTGTCAAAATCTCTTGGTGATTCAATTCGGTCTGTAGACCTTGCAAGTGTTTTTTGAAGAATTGTCTTGTGTATTGGTCTTGCCCAATATGTGATGCAGGCCAAAATTAATGCTAGATCGTTTGTTAATGTTTCGTATCTAGATATTCTTTCAAGAAGTTCTTCCTTTAATATCTTGCCGTGCATTTTGAAATTATCCTCACTGCTATTGGATAGAAATTGTCTGACTTCATCAATAACAAAATCGTGCAGTTCAATATACGAAGAGTCAGCCGCAAGCATAGATTTAATCTTCTTGATTTTGCTCGAGGTATTTCCTATATAATATTCTTCTTCCGCATATGGAATGACGATCAGGTTATCAATTTCCTTAGTGTTATCCCTTTCAAGTTCAGCCAGTTGTGGTGCATGTAGGATAAAATCTCCGTCCCCGTCGAAATAACCGTAATGAGGTGTTTGGTTGGAATTTTTATCAGTCGCCACTTTCCCATACACATAGGACATTAATCCGTTGGCAGTTATCACGCCATTCTCGGTGGTTGCCTTTCCTCGAAGTCCCTGAATCAAATGGCCAGTAAATACAGAATGATTTGGAAGCGGCCCGCCGGAGTCAGAGACTACTTCATCTGCTTTTCCTGCAGTAAGAACTTGACGAGAATATCGGAGCATCATGTCTTTTAAGAATCGGGTGCTACCTGCATGGATGTTACGAGTTAATGCCAAACCCCCATAACATGCATCCATAACAAATAGCATATGCTTGGCGCGTATTAGTTCTGCATTACGAGTAAGCTCA
>CAYGMR010000659.1:0-2637 GCA_964350725.1 uncultured Ardenticatenaceae bacterium
CCAAGATTCAGCGCACCTATTATTCAATTGCCGGACAGGCGGTGGGCGTACGGGTCAAAAAGATTCTTGGCAACGGCTCAACTGAATCTAACAAGCTCTACTACATGTACACTGATCATCTCGGCAATGTGGGCGCGTTGAGTGACAAGGATGGCAATTATGTTTCGGGTAGTTTGACGCTGTTTCGGCCGTTCGGTGACTTCCGCCGCACACCCTCCACCAACCCAGACATCACCGACCATGCATTCACCGGCCACAAGAGCAACAATACGGGAGACAACGACCTGGGGCTGATCTATATGAATGCGAGATATTTTTTGCCTTATCTTAACCGCTTCATATCAGCCGACCCCATTGTACCAAATCCCAAAAATCCACAAAGCCTAAATCGCTACACCTATGGTTTAAACAATTCCCTCCGTTTTACAGATCCATCGGGATTCAGAGAATGTGAGTTTGATGGCAACTGTTTGCCGACTCCGACTTTCTATACCCCATTTTTTAACTTTACGGGAAATGTATCTTTGGCCGAAAAACAAATGGCTCATCAAGCAGCCGGTGCTATCGGCCAACGGATGGCCAGTGTAGTCAACCCTCTTAGGCGAATGGCAGCTAGAATTGAAGGTACAACTTACACGCCTTTGTCTGCAACAGATGCCTTTTTAGGCGCATTTGATGGCTCCATTACCATTCAGAATGTGGATAAATATTTAGTGGATGCTGCTGGCTACAAAGTTTATGCTAAAGCATCCCTAACGCAAACAATGATAACTATTGGGAAATTGACAATAACCAATCACCAATTGTTTATCCACGAGATTTTCCACGTCCTGGATATTGTTATCTTGGGTAATGCTGGAAATCAAACTCTGTTAGCCGCCCAACAAGCAGGTACTAACTTCCCAGATCGACCAGATTTGGTTGGAGATAGTGAAGAAAGATGGGGCTTTGCTGGTGGAAACTTCAGTGATTGGCAAAAAAGTCGTTCTGGAGCCTCAGGTGAAGAGTTCGCCGACATGGGCATTGGCTGGACGTATAGTCGTTGGGATGCGGATGCCGATGGATTAACTGATCCAGGCATTGCCCGTGCCAATTTTATGGATGTCAATATGGGAATCTGGTTGAGTCAGGTACTCCCTTAGCCAAGGAAAAACAAATGCAAAAGAAAAATTCAAGCGATAGTAGTTGGTTTATCATAGGGGTGTTCTTAACGTTCGTGATCCTGGTTGGTTGTACGGTCTCTCAGCAAGATATGCTAGAGAATGAAAATGCCGATGCGATTACAAACGAAGCAGCACAGGTTGTTACTACGCAACCCTCAGATACAGCAACCCCTTCACCATCCTCAACCGCATTGGTAACAGTCGCTACCCTGCCCTCAGCAACCCCAACATTAACGGTTACTTCAACCGTTTCGCCCTTACAAACGCCAACTGCTACTCATACAGTCATGCCAACCCTGACCCCCTTACCTACCATCCCTCCACAACAACGCGGGCAAGTTTATACAGAGCTAATTAAAAGTAATGGAGGATGCGAATTACCTTGCTGGTGGGGATTTGAACCTGGTGTGACCCACATTGAATATGTAAACCAACTTTATGAATCTTTTGCGACCTTCATCAATCCTAAAGAGTTTGCAAACGGCAGGTTTCGTCTTACAGTCCTATTTGTTGAAACCAATATTGAAAATGGAGAACAGGTATATCACACGTTTCGTGCTCAGGACGGCGTGTTCACTGAAGCCCTGGTTGATGCAGATGATCCAAGTTATCATATCGTACCAATATTACAACGCTTAGGACAACCTTCTGAGATTTGGATGTGGACGATTCCTGAGCCTTACGAAGGTATCTTACCTTCTCGCTTCCGGCTCTACTTTCCAGAGCAAGGTGTTCTTGTTCTTTACGCTACAGGTGGAGAGAAAATTGACGATCACGTTAATGTTTGTTTCGATGGCCCAGGGGGCGTAACTTTGCTCCTGTGGGATCCAGAGATTTGGGATCCTGAGGACACAAAGGATATTTATGAGCGTGCCGATACAGGTGGTGTGGGCTTGGAAGGCTTTCCCATTGAGGAAGTGAGCAATTGGGATGTCGAGCAGTTCTACACGATCCTCACCGACCCCGCGCACACAGAATGTCTCGAAACGCCTTCAAATTTGTGGTCGCCACCCTGATCATGCACGATTTCGACGCATCAGGCTGCTGGAAATGTGGATAACTTTACGTTGCACTACAAGTTACCTACATTCCCACAGCCACTACGACAGCGGTGTCAGCCCAATGCCCGCCGGTTGTGGGGGCTTTAGTGGTACCTTAACAATTTGGTTTGTCGGATTCAGTGCACTTATGGATGACGCGGTTAAAGCTTCAATCTGGCGGCGCAGCTCCCCCAACAACATCTGCTGACCCGCATTGAGTGTTTCGGCTTGCAGCGCATTCAATAAATTAAGCAATTGCTGCACATTGTTTTTGGCACCGTCAACATTGTTTCCAGCGACATCTGTTGGGTCAGTTGGCCGGTATAGATGTGGTGCCAAGCGTTTTTCCACCACCGACATGGCCGTAAAATAATCCTCAGCGACCGTGCGGTCGTGGACACGCGCATAGATCATCGTCGTGTTGAGATGTTTGT
>CAYGMR010000660.1:0-2636 GCA_964350725.1 uncultured Ardenticatenaceae bacterium
CTTGAACTCCTAGAGCGTGAATTGGCCACAAACGGTATCTTGCGGGCTGTCGCATACAATGACACGGTATGTGCTAGTTGGTTGTCCAGCACGCACACGCAAACCCCCCCCCGCCCGCCAACAATAGGATGTCGCCAATTCATATTTTGATCAAATGCATGCACAATTTCCAACGCTAACATACAAAGTGAACGGTATAAGCCAGAGGCAGATTGTTGGTGTCACAACTATTCATACATTCATTATACTTGATTAAGAAACGATTCACCCCCTAATTCACCCCCGGGGGGTAGGTGACAGGAGCCACGCAATCCGTTACCGTGTTTATAAATATGAAATCAACCACTAAGGAGAAAGATCATGAAACTGAAAAAAGAAGATATTCCTGTCATTATGCAAACCCCTGACACAATTATGCGGTTACAGCCAAACTTCGGAGATATGACGGTCGTCTATCACGAATTACCTAAAGGCACAGATTTTACGCCTTTGCTAAAAGGGCTTAACAACGATCTCTGCCATTGTCCTCACTGGGGTTACATTTTCCAAGGTGCCTTTCGATTCATCTATGCCGATGGGCGCGAAGAAACGTTTGAAGCCGGTGATGTATTCTATGCCCCTGAGGGTCACACTGCCATCGTCGATGAGGATTTGAAGTTTATCGATTTCAGTCCCACCAAGGAACTCGATGAAGTGATGACCAATGTCGGCCGCGTGATGACTGAAATGAGTCAATAGAATCAGAGCAGTCGCCGGGGTGATGCCAGACGCCAGCGCGTCTGGTCTCATCAATCATAACGTTATCGTGCTATGGGAAGTAGAATGGGCCGCCTCAGGCGGTCGTTCTTGTTTTGAGCGTAAGGGATACGGCCGTTCTTGGGTGGCACGGTCAGGAGACCGGCCACAGCAAAATCAAAAGTTATAAACGAGCGAACCCTAAGGAGCATCAGGCTGGATTGATTTGGTGGAAGAAAAACAAACTGCCATAGCCGCACAATCCCATAGTAGTGGAATCTCTTAGCAAGGAGAATCATATGCCGACCGCTGAAGAGTTCAAAAGATTTAATCGACCGCTGATAGAGGAGTTTCGCGCCAACAAAGGGAAGGTAAGCGGCTGGCATTCTTTGCTTCTGCTTACTACCATTGGTGCTAAAAGCGAAAAACCACATACCACGCCGTTGGTATACACTGCTGATGACGAAAGGATAATCGTTGTCGCCGCCGCAGCTGGTACGCCTAAACATCCTGCATGGTACCGCAACTTGCTTGTCCATTCTGTTGCGACGGTCGAACTCAATGGCGATAGTCATCGTATGCGTGCGACCGTCGCTAATGGAGAAGAGTACGGGCGGCTATTTAAGCAGCACACTGCACAATTCCCAGTGGTTTTGGAATACCAGGAAAATACGTCACGACGAATACAAATCGTCATTTTGCGGCGAATTGACAGGCAATGATAGTAATTCAGGAAAAACCATTTCCCCCGAACAAACCATTACAGCCGGGTTGTTAACGGCCGTTTAGTTCATCCAGTAGAGATACGGCCGTTGCCCACACATCCAGTTCACGCCCACGTGCGGCAGCGGCCGTTGCCACGTCCGGGGGCAATGAGGCGCGCACCTCGTCCAGCTCTCTGCAAGCAACATCTGCATACCATTGTGAGTTCGTCACATATCGAAACTGTTGTGCAACGCCATATAATTCGACAGCTCGTTCGGAGTACCCTACATTAGCCATAAGCAATGCAGCCACGGGTAAGCTCTTCATAATTGCAGGGAGTAAACGATAATCAAGCCCGGAAATCAGCGCGCTGATCAAGGTTTTGTGAGCCAGTTGAACGTTACCTTCTAGACGCGCAATCAAACTCAAGCTAATCAAGGGTAGTGAGCGATAAGAGTCGCGTATCTTTGTCATCAGATCTGCACTTTCTTGCAAAAATCGTCGCGCTTCCTCGTATTCTCCGGCAGCCAAAGCTATATCACCCAATTGGATCAATTGCCAGGCTAACTCATTTAACCGACCATATTCCCTATCAAGCTCGACAATTTCCTTTCCCCTAACCATCGCTTGAGAATAGTGACCAAGATGTAACTCAGCCAAGATTAATGCACTAATAGTCCAGGAATTGGGATAAACCCCCAGGTCTCGATCCAATATCAACGCCTTTTCTGCAGCAGTGCTGGCTTCCGCAAATTGTCCAATCCATATCAAATTGTAGGCTTGTAGACCCAGGTTCCATCCTTCGAAGTAACGATTCTCCAGGTGTCGGAATAAGCGCAAACTATCATCACCCAAGGTTATCGCTTCTTCAAATTCACCTTGATGCCAGGCAACCAAGCCAAGCATCACATTTGACATCGCGATACCTTGCGTATCACCAAGCTGTTTTCTGATTGCCAAACTCTTTTGCAAAAACTCACTGGCAGCACTGTAGTCACCCAGCATGAGGTCACAATCACCCAGAAGCAGATACATTTCAGCAACATTGGGCAAATCATCTAACTCATGGAATAATTTCAGTGCTTTTACAGCCAACCGTTTAGATTCTTCATTATCGGATTGTGCTTGCGCACGCGCCTTTGCTTGCAAAAAAAAGGCCATCGTAGCGCGTGCGTCATAATCTGTTGGTAATACCT
>CAYGMR010000661.1:0-2629 GCA_964350725.1 uncultured Ardenticatenaceae bacterium
AAACCGTAGCTCGAACATCCTTGTTCGAGCATCGAACAGGGATGTTCGATTTACAAGGAGATACAAGATGCCATTTGCAAATAATGACGGCATAAAGATTTATTATGAAGTAGAGGGGCAAGGTCAACAAGCCATTGTCCTGGTTCATGGATCAACCGGCGACACTTCCTTTTGGCGCGGTTATGGTTATGTAGCGCCATTAAAAGAACTGTTTACCGTCATCCTTGTTGATGCGCGGGGTCACGGCCGAAGCGATAAACCCCACGCCGCCGCCGCTTATGCACAAGAGCTGATGGCAAAAGATATTTTAGCGGTCATGGATGCGGAAAATATTGATCAAGCCCATTATTGGGGTTACTCCATGGGTGGTTATTTGGGGTTTAAGTTGGCTGAACAAACCCCTGAAAGGTTCATATCTTTAATTGTTGGGGGTGCGGACCCATATTATGCACCTGTAGAAAATGAAGACCCCAATCTCATACTTCAGCTCTTTCAGCGTGGCGTAATAGAAGGGCCAGATGCGTTGGTAGAAGGGATGAATTCTCTTTTTGGTTCAATTTCTCCACAATACGAAGCACGCCTACGCAGCTTAGATGCGCAAGCGATGGTCGCTTGTTTGGAAAGTGCCCAAGAAAGAGGGAGCTATGGTAACATCATCACGCAAATCCACATTCCTTGCCTTCTTTATGCTGGTGAGCAAGACGGTGATTGTTACGAATCAGGTCAATTGGCTGTCAAGAATATGTCACAAGCAAGTTTTTTCTCCCTGCCCGGACTTAACCACGTAGGCGCCAGCAGTGCTGTAACGTTGATAATGCCGCATGTCATTTCATTTCTAACTTCAATAAAGGCGTGATTTTTATGGTGGTTATCTCGCAATAATTGGGCAGTGATTGGCTGCGAGTTGTTCAAAAGATGTGGATAGTGGCATACACAGCACAACAGTCGAGAGGTTTGCACGATGCATAAATTAGCACTTATTGGTTTGGTGGGTTTGCTTTTGGTGGCAACGGCCGTCACCTTTGCCCAAAGTAGTGGTGGTTTCGATCTGTCCTGGTCAACCATTGATGGCGGTGGCGGAACAAGCAGCGGTGGCGGATTTGTGTTGAGTGGGTCCATTGGGCAAGCTGATGCGGGTGGGCCAATCAGTGGCGGCAGCTTTGCACTGAATGGCGGTTTTTGGCAGCCGAGTTGTGCCGTGCCGCAGGCAGTTGCCACTGAATCTATTCAACCAGCCGGCGGCAGTGTGCAGTTAAGCTGGACGAGCGGCGCGGCGGCATTCAATATTTATCGCGCCGCCAATGATCCTAATTTCATGCCGGGAGCCACCTATGCTGCCAGCAGTAGCAGTCCGTGGCCCGACCCGGATGGTGCAGTCTTGGGCAATATTAACTTGAATTACAGTTACTTGATTCGCGCCAGTAATGCTTGTGGCGAATCTGCCAACAGCCAACGCTTGGGCGAATTTGATTTTGCACTTGTGCCTGGTAATTGATGGGTTATTTGAAAAACAGGAGTAAGAAGTTAGGAGCAAGGGGTAAGAGAATCGCTGTCAAACTCTTTTGCCAGACCTTCCTGGTAAAAAAAGGCTGAAGCCAATAAAACAAAGATTTCAGGACACTGCTACGGAAAGAACAGTGATGAAAAAACAAATCTTATTAGTGTCGTTTCCGTATCAGTGTCCAAAAAATATCTACATACTTCTTTCTCTGTACACCCTTCTAAACAGTAAACGATTGACCCAACTGCGGCACATGCACATCTGGGAAACCTTGTTTGCGGCGCAGGGTTTCGGCGAAGGCCAAGCTGGCTTCTTCTTCGCCATGCACGATGAATGTATGTGACGGCCGTTTTTTGAAATGCCCCGTCCACTCTAACAATTCGTTTTTATCGGCATGGGCGCTAAAGCCATTGATCACCTCAACTTGCGCATTTAACGCATACTCTTCACCAAAAATCCGCACAACTGGCTGTTTCTCAACCAAACGACGACCCAATGTATTCGGTGCTTGCCAACCCGTAATCAAGATCGTATTACGCGGGTCTTCGATGTTATTCTTGAGATGATGCAAAATGCGGCCGGCTTCTGCCATGCCACTAGCCGAAATGATAACTGCTGGTTCTTGCAGGAAATTGAGTTCCTTGGATTCACGTGTCGAGCGCGTATAGCGCATCATGTCAAAGCCAAATGGATCCCCATGGCGATCAGTCGCCAGGAATGCTTCCACCTCTTCATCATACGCTTCGGGGTGCAGTCGATAAATACCAGTCGCATCAATAGCCAACGGACTGTCCACATACACCGGTAATTTCGATGAGATATCACCGGCTTCAACCAATTGATGTAATCGATAAACCAGCTCTTGTGTACGACCTACCGCAAAAGCAGGCATGATTAATTTGCCACCGCGCTTACAGGTCTCATTCACAATTTGTTCCAGACGTTTGCTGGCAGACTCGAGTTCAGGGTGGATGCGGTTGCCGTAGGTACTCTCGACAAGCAGCACATCCGCTGCATCCAACATAGTCGGATCGTTCAAGATGGGGCGCTCAGGACGGCCAATATCACCGCTAAACACCAGACGTATGTCTCGTTTACTCTCTTGGTCTTCAATGTCAAGCGCAACCA
>CAYGMR010000662.1:0-2627 GCA_964350725.1 uncultured Ardenticatenaceae bacterium
TTGCCCAGACTGGTGGATGCTGCCCAATAACGCGCAGCATCGGCCGAATATTGTTCAATTATTTCTAAGGGAGCCACTGTGTCGTCGCTGCGACTTTTGCTCAATTTTACTGTGCCGGCTGGTGACATGGCCCAACCTGAAATTGCGGCATCACGCCAGGGCAGCGTGCCGAATTGATAGTGAGATTTCACAATGGTGTAAAAAGCCCAGGTGCGAATAATTTCATGGGCTTGTGGGCGCAATGAGAAGGGGGTGACCATGTTATACAGCGCTTGATCGGTTAACCATTTTCCTACAATTTGCGGTGACATTGAGGAGGTTGCCCAGGTATCCATCACATCGGTTTCAGGTGTAAATGATGTGCTGCCACATTGTGGACACGGCCGTTGCGGTTCAGTCGCCGTTGGATCAATAGGCAGCGTGTCATTTCCGGCAGTAATCACCGCATCACACGCATCACAATACCAGATAGGAAAGGTCACACCGAAAAAGCGTTGGCGCGAAATGCACCAATCCCATCCCAAATTTTCAACCCACTGTGTGTAGCGATTTTGCATAGAGGCTGGATACCAATTGATTTGGTCGCCAGCGGCCAGAAGCATTTCTTTTTGATCTAAGACGCGCACAAACCATTGCTGGGTCACAATGTATTCAACTGGCGTATCGCAGCGTTCGTGGGCACGCACGGATTGTTGGATGGGCTGCTGAGCGAGCAATAATCCATTGGCCTGTAATGTTTGGATGATGTTTTTACGCGCTTCTGCGGTTGTTTGGTTGGCAAATTCGGCGGCTTTATGGGTCATACGGCCGTTGCTGCCAATCGCCTCAATCAAATCTAAATCATGTGTATGCCACCATTCCACATCGGTTGTGTCGCCAAACGTACAGCACATCACAGCACCTGTGCCTTTGTTCGGATCGGCGGCCGTATCAGCGAGGATCGGCACTTGTTGTCCGAAATGCGGTACTGTTGCTTGTTGACCGATTAGATGCTCGAAACGGCCGTCTTCGGGATGCACAAACACGGCCACACACGCAGGTAATAATTCCGGGCGCGTGGTGGCAATTGGCAGCGTGGCCCCATCCTCCAGGGTGAAGGCAAGTGTGTGAAAGGTTGTAGCGCGCTCTACATCTTTCAGCTCGGCTTGGGCGATGGCAGTTTGACATTCAGGACACCAGATCGTCGGTGCTTTTTGGCGATAAACTAGTCCTTGGGCGTACAAATCTAGGAAGGAGCGTTGCGCGATACGGCGTGCATTATCGTCGATGGTGCGATACGAATAGCGCCAATCCACAGATAGCCCCAGGCGCTGCCAGAGGTTTTTATACACTTTTTCGGCTTCAACGCTGACTTCGAGGCATTTCTCAATAAACGCAGAGCGGCCGATGTTGCTGCCACGGATGCCCAATGTGCGCTCAACAAGACGTTCGGTAGCCAGACCGTTGTCATCGAAACCCATGGGATAAAACACGTTACGGCCGTTCATGCGCCAGAAGCGTGCGAAGAAATCGGCATGGCTGTAAGAGTAGACATGGCCTAAATGCAAATTTCCTGAAACTGTCGGCGGTGGCGTGTCAATGCTGTAAACTGGTTTGTCGCTGTCGCGATCGAAATGATAAATACCCTCGTTTTGCCAGGTGGCTTGCATGTTCGGTTCAGATGTTCTTGGGTTGTAACGTTTCGGTAAACTCATGATTACTCCTGTGTAGCTCGAACATCCCTGTTCGATACCCGAACAAGGATGTTCGAGCTACGGTTTTCACGCATTCGTGGTGCGTGTTGTTTCCTTTGGACAGCTTATCAGCCCGTCAGCTGGTCAGTTTTTTGCTGAAATGCTGACCGCTAACTAGCTGACCAGCAAATAAAAAGCCCTCACGTCCATAAGAGGACGAAAGGGCTTGATTTCCGTGGTACCACCTCAGTTCATCGGGTTTTACACCACCGATGCGCTCATTGTTCCGACTATCATCAGAACATCGCTATAACGGGCGAACCCGTGCCGATCTACTTTTTTAGTTGGGACTGTCAACATTTAGATTCCTGCCTGCGCAAGAATGACAATCGCTTTCACCAAAATTTCTGCGGCAGCTTAACCGGGTGACTTTCGATGTGGAAGTACTTGTGGAGATTTTCAGCCGATGGTCTCATCTTTTCTGTCAGATTTCGCGACACCTACTTTTCCCAGCATTTGCTTGTATGTGATTGTTGAGGATCATTATAAGTATCTGGGCGAGGATGTCAAGAGCCGGTTGCAGGATCAAAAGTTGAAGGAACTCTGCTACTTTGCGACCTTGCCACTTGCCAATACAGAGGTAAACTTTCAACGCTATGTCATACATTGAATGGATTCGAGATAAAGTTGGTACGCGCAAGATATTTTTGGCCTTTGCCAGTGTGGTTTTGTGGGATAGAAACGGCCGTATTCTCCTCCAACACCGTGGTGATTTTGATGTGTGGGGTTTGCCCGGTGGTGTACTGGAACGTGACGAAGATTTGCTGACTTGTGCGCGGCGCGAGTTGCTAGAAGAAACGGGGCTGACAGCGGGTGCCCTCTCATTGGTGGGCGTGTTTGATCATCCACGTTATGATGTTGTTTATCCAAATGGCGATCAGGTACAGCAGTTTA
>CAYGMR010000663.1:0-2626 GCA_964350725.1 uncultured Ardenticatenaceae bacterium
AATTGAGGACGATGGCCATTTTCTTTTGCATATTTGTCTGCATTGGCACGTAGCTGTTCGAAGGGTTGGCCGCCACGAAGTTGTTTAATAGGGTCTATAGTCGGGTAGTCTTTAGTCGAGTCGCTGCTGCGAATTGCTTTTGTGATTTGGCCGAGAGTGGCCCCTTTTGCGGCCAAAGCAACGGCCGTTTGCATGCCACCACCCACAAAATCAGAAACCAGTTTATCTTGCCGGTAGGCCGATACTTGTGCAGCTCTTTCAGCATAAATCGCTGCATAATCAGGAGTTTTTGGGGTCAGACTTTCTTCGCCTAAATTAGCGTACATATTGGTGCCCACGAGCACATCTTTGCGTTTGGCCAGGTTTTTTTGGCGGGCGACGGCCGTTTCTGCCACCGCCTCCTGGACAAAACCAGCTTGTAATGCCGCCAACATGCCGCCCTGTGCTTCAATCTCTTGGAACAAAGTCCACGCTTTTTGCGCGACTTGATCAGTCAAATATTCGATATAGTACGCACCGCCAGCCGGATCCACCAGATTCGTTAGGCCCGCTTCTTCTTGCAAGATTATTTGGGCATTGCGTGCAATGCGGCGTGAAAAATCAGTAGGTGCATTAAATTCCTCATCAACCGGCGCCACATGCATACTGTCTACACCGCCAATCGCACCAGAAAACGCTTCAGTTGTTGCGCGCAGCATGTTGACATAAATATCAGTTTGCGTTTTATTCCAGCGCGTCGAACGACCGTGGATAACCATCTTTTGCGCAGCAACATCGCCGCCAAAAGCCGCCACAATTTTTGCCCACAAAAGGCGGGCCGCACGCAGTTTAGCGATTTCCATGAAGAAATCACCACCCAACGCAAAGGCAAATTGCATATGTGCGAATATTATGTTTATGTCAAGTTCACGATCTTGTAAGGTGCGTAAATACGTAACGGCCGTTGCCAAGACAAACGCCAACTCTTCAACCGCACTGCCACCGCCATTGGCATATGGATAACCATGCACCGTCACTACGGCCAAATCAGGCGCATTTTCTGCGCTCCAGCCGATGAGTTCGGCTATTTCATTGTAGGCTGTGTCGAGGGATACTGGCAATGTGCCGCGTCGCGCGAGCTCGCCAATGGGATCGGCTTCAAGGCTGCCGCGCAAAACGGGCGTATCCAAACCCATCTTCTGTAAATAAACAGTCAATAAAGCGGCAAAAGGCAAAGCGGCCGTTCCGCTGCGCACAAAAAGCGGGTAATCGGCTAAATCGATGCCCGCAAACAGCGTTTCTAAATCAACGGCCGTTGCCACAGAGACGCCATCGACCCCCACAACTCCTTCGCCACCTTTATCAGGGTCAAGGCCCACACGGGTGGCGTGGTCTAGCAGCAGGTTAACGGCCGTTTGTCCGCGTGCTAAGTCCTGCCCCAACATTGTGTTTAGTTCTGCCGGGGTGGCAGCCATCGTTTCTTGGGCCACCAACCACGGCTCAGCCACATATTTTAATGGCGCAGTCCCGCGCACAAAGGGGTATTGGCCCGGCACTGTATGTATATGATCAAGATCGGCCGTATCAGCCTGCGTATAAATCGGCTGGATTTCAATGCCTTCGTATGTTTTACTGATTAGCTTTTCAAACGGTTTGCCTCTCAAGGACTTGACGGCCGCTGCAACCCATTCGTCATAGGTTGGGGCAGAAAAATCGGCAAACAAAGCTGAGTTTTTATCGGACATAAAAGTTCCTCGTCTATTTGATCTGTAAGCGTTGGTGGTGTTGGTTACGGCCGTTGTCATTGTAAACGCATATATCTTAACATTCAACCACAACCGCATGTTCGTTATAAAACCAGTAAAAATACAGCGGGCAGAGGATGAATGACTAAAAATCTGTCCGTAGCCTCCCGTCCTCCGTCCAAATGTTATACTTTCTTATTTACGAACGACACCTTGATTTTCCACCACGTATGATAATGTTTATCATACCTTTTTGGCAGGTGATATTTGTCATGTGGTCTGGGGGCAAAGGTCACGTAATGATTAGTTAGTCAAGAATACAAGGGTCAGTTTGAATATTCACCATCGACAACATCAAACCAATTAGGGTCACTTTAAGCTAATCCATACCTACTACCAACAAGTTTTTGGCTTTTTTTATTGCAAATGACAAAGTAAAATTAAACAATAACAAACTTTAAGGACATTTTACGATGAAGCAGCTACTAGAATATTTATATCATGCAAACGACTCTTTATTAACTATAGGTTCACCCAGTTTTTTACGGATCGTTGGGGCTATTATAATTTTGCTCGTTGGTCGCTGGCTAGCACGCCGCACGCGTGATTTGTTCACAGTAGCAATGTCCAAAACGGAAACCCTTGTTAACAAAAAAGTAGTGTATGCGCTTGAGGGCATTATCTACTATGGCATTTTAATTGTTGCCATTTCCTTTTCGCTAATTGCATTGGGTGTACCAATCAATTCCATCATTCTCATTTTTGCTATTTTTATTATTTTAATCGGGTTTGCTTTTCAAACATCGTTGAATAACCTGGCCGCCACGATTATTTTTATCGTTTTTCAGACCTATAAACCAGGTGATTGGGTCAATGTTTTAGACGGCACATTTGGCGTGGTG
>CAYGMR010000664.1:0-2620 GCA_964350725.1 uncultured Ardenticatenaceae bacterium
GTGAAATTAACGATTTGCCCCCGTTTGAAATCTCGGTTTTGGCTTTCCGTGATCCTGATAATATTCAAATAGAATTGACGGCGCCATTGTAAAAATCAATCCAACTTGTCACGTTGGTGTCACGACGGCCGTTTATTGTATGTCTATACATTAATTTAGTTGTATAGGAGAGACATACAATGAACGGTAAAAAATATTCGAAGTTGGCAGGTTTTGTGTTGGTTTTGGTTTTGTTGGTAATGGCTTTGCCAGTGGCAGCCGATGATAGTGGCGCAGAGATGTTGCCCGAAGATGCAAAACTTGGTCACTATATTGACTCACAAGGCGGGTCAGAGATGGCTCCCATTGATGTGAAGTTGGGTCAATATATCATTGATGATTTTGATTATGCAGCCGCAGCCGACAACCAGGCAGCACGCTGGCAAGCGATGGCCGAATTCTACGCAGCGAATGACATGTTAACCGTCCGCACGCAGGCTTTAGAAAATGATGCCCTGCGCTGGTCAGCAGTCGATGATTATTACAGCCGTCATGGTTTAAGGAATGTCCAAGTTAGCGTTGCAATTGCTGAATAGTATAATAAATCAACAAGAGTAAAGCACAAATGGATTTTCGAAAAAATTATCAAAAGCCCGTGATTTCCGAATCATGGGCTTTTCCTTCGATCTTGGCCCCTATTTGACCATACAAATGGCTGGTGACGAAAGTTAGGTAAATGCTGGCTCCAAACGCAATAAACCAGCCCAGAACTGGAATAACAAAAGCTAAACTGAGCACCATGCTCAATCCTACTAGAACGGCCAGGGTTAACAATATATCGCCGATGTGGTCGCGTGTGATTGCTACGATTTCATTTAAGCGAAAACAGGCTGAGATTTCACCTTTACGCGCATATTGAATCGTTATTGCCGGGCTGATCAATGCGTAGGCTGCGATGAAAATAAACATGAGACACAGCAAGCCCATCAATGCCACAATGCCTATTCCTAAAATAGCATCGCTGATTTCTCCCTCCATGCTTGCGCCAGGAATAATAAAAAGCAAGCTGCAGCATGTCAAAAGCCAGAGTGGCAGCGTATAGACAAACCCGACAAGAAATAGAGCAAATCCTTCTTTGAACAGCTTGCCCCAATTATCCCATTCTGGTAATGGATAATCGAGATCGTCCATGACATTGCGCACGATTTCAATCATGTAACCATAAATAAAGAACACGGGGATGATCAAAAACGAAAAAAATAGAATTAGCGCGCCAACAAGTAGTTTTCTTAACCAACGATCATCACTTAAAACAAAAGTCAATGATTTGCTGATATCCATATTTTTCCTCCATTGTGAATAGAATCTTTTATTCTTAATACGTGTCTATTTTTTGTTGCAAGCGATTGGCGAGGTATGGGTTTGCTGGACCCAGCGTTTCCCATATCAATTTCGCTTCACTGCGATAATACATGATTTTTTGTGGAGTCCAATGTTTTGGCGGTGGCTGTAGATTGGTGATGCGGTCGGCGAGTTTCACCATCCAGATTTCATGCGGTTGTGTTTTGATTCTTGCGAGACTGTCGGCCATTTGTGCTTTTTTGGTGGGTAAATCAGGATTTTTGCTCAGCGCTTGTACGCCATTGGCAACGGCCGTTCCGAATAAAGCTTCAATTTCGTCAACTGTACAATCTGTGTCCTCGATCACATCATGTAACAACGCACATTGGACTAGAAGGTCTGGGTTGTCGATATTTGTGCTGAGGGCAACGGCCGTCATCGCTTCCATCGTCACATTGCCGATATGATTAATGTAAGCAATCTCGGAGCCGGGCATCGTTTGGCCTTGATGCGCATGGGCAGCAAAGTTCCATGCTTTAATATAGTTGTCTAGATTCCACATGATTATTTCTCGCATATATCGTGACTCCCTATGATTCATTAATTAGAGTTCAATTTCCATCAGGTCGTGGCCTAATAATAGTTCGCCTTGGTAATCTTGCTGAATATCATCGCGAATATCCGCGAAATTATCTGCGCTGATGGTTGCACTTAAATGGGTTAAAACCATACATTTTGCACCAGATTCTGCTGCAATCGCGCCCACTTGGCCAGAGGAAGGCAAGATAGAGGTCGTGAGATACTGCATCAACGGATTATCTACTAAGTTTTTCGGAAGATGGCAGCACTGCACAAGCAGATCCGCATCTTGCGCCAATTTGACAATGCCCGCACAGGGAACCGTGTCGCCACTAATTGTTACGATTTTCCCTTCTGCCTCAATTCGGTATCCAAGGCAGTGCCACTCGAACTCTGGCACATGCGCAAAATCCCCATGCATGACGTAGTCAGCTGACACTTTCCATTGGTTGGTTTCGGCAATCAACCCAGGCCCGACATCACGCACATCAACTTGTGTTATCGCCGCGGGTCTCTCCCCCCAGCTGCCACCCCGCCGACGAATATCCTTATCCTCCTCCAGCCTGAACCGGATATCTTGGGCATACACTTGTTCAAGCAGGGCGCTCACAATCTTCTTTGTCCCCGCTGGCCCATAGATTTTTAGATCATGATTACGGCCGTTCATTGCAGAAGAAATAATGACATCAAAAAGGTCATTTATATGATCAAAGTGATGGTG
>CAYGMR010000665.1:0-2616 GCA_964350725.1 uncultured Ardenticatenaceae bacterium
CGATTGTACCGCTGGCTGCCGATGTAATGAGAATAGAAAATCCCAACGCTTTCGATATTCATTTATTCCCAGGTGCTGATAATCGATTTGATTTGTATGAAGATGATGGCCTTGACAAACACAGCTTGATTCCCATTATCCAAACGTGGTCAACAGACTATTGGCAAGTTGAAATCGGTGCGGCGCAGGGCGAGACGGGCCATTTGCCGTTGGCCCGTGACTATTTGCTGCTGTTTCATGGTGTGGATGTGGAAACGGCCGTAACCAGCCAAATCAATGGTGAGTCCCACGACCTGCATTTTGAATACGACCCAATAATGGAGACCCTGTGTGTGACAGCCGCAAATATCGCTCCTGACACCCGTGTCACCGTCATCTTAGACCCTCGCCCCGGTGAATTGCTCGCTCAAAATAAAACAAAATTGAGCCTTTGCCGTAAGCTAGTAAAGGCTTTTCGCATGGAAAGCTACGCCAAACAAACCCTGTATTTACAATTGCCTGATATTTTGAATACGCCAGCGCTTTTAGATAATTATGAATTAACATTGACACCGAATCAAATGCAAGCTTTAGTCGAAGTCATTACAGGGTCTGGTTGTTACCATCGTGATTTGCGCAGTAAGCAAGGTACAGAAATTTTGCTGTGGAACAATCAAGGCACAGAGTCTGTTGGCTATCGTTTGGCGGGCATAGATGTAAACGGCCGTTCGCAAATCAAAACCGGGCCACTGCCTAAATTTGCTGCTTTGACACTGGCTGAAAATGCCTTAACCGTGCATATTGGCAGCCAGCCAGCCCAAGGACGTATGAGCATTGACAGTTGGTTTAATTCGCTGCCAGACCGCTTGCGCGGTGGCGATATTGGCGACTTAGATGCGGTTATTCAGTTTGATGTGTTGGGTGAAAACGGCCGTTCTGCTTATGTGAGCTGGGAAAACGGCCGTATTATAGTTACTGAAGGGACCCACGATCAACCACGTGCGGGTATCGCTGCCAATCTCGATGATTGGATCGCTCTGATCAACGGCCAAGAAACGCCTGAAAACCTATTTGTCCAGGGTAAAATAACCCTCAGTGGTGATTTTGAATTATTAATAAGCTTGGTCACCGCCTTTGACATTGCCCCCCCCGGTACCTTCCAGCCCGACAAATGGCGTTTAACACTCAGCTACCAGGATGTTTTGATTCTGAAATTTGGAGATGCGCACAATAAATAAAATCATGTCATGCTGAACGCAGTGAAGCATCCCTTGGCTTTGAATGAGCAAGAATGATGGGATGCTTCACTACGCCCGTTAAGTTTAGAATAACAGAATGAATGACATGTTGATGGAGGATATCAATGTCAGAAATCACCGAAGCTCCACAAACACCTATTGATCAACCCGATGATGCGGTGGCCAAAAAGGGCAAGCGGCGTACCATGTTTGCGTTGGCTTTTGGTTATTTCATTGATCAAGGTGAAGGGCAGGCAATGTCAGTCTTATTCCCCACGTTGCAAGCCTTATGGGGTTTAAGCTATACCCAACTCGGGATTATCGGCACGATTCGCAATATATTACAATCTATCACCGCTCCTTTTTGGGGCTACATTGCGGATCGTTATCCGCGCAAAAATGTGATTATCTTGGGAACTGGTGTTTGGGGTATTTGGACATTTCTGATAGGTTTTTCGCAGGATTACCAGCAGTTGCTCTGGCTGCGTGCCATTTCTGGCATCGGGCTGGGTTGTCTCATGCCAGCTGTCTTTTCGCTTATCTCCGACACCTACCCGCCGCATCGACGCGGCCGCGCCTTGGGCACTTTGGAAGGTTTGGGTGTGCTGGGGATTGTGGTTTTTACACTGGCTTTAGGCGCCTTAGCGACGCCGGAATTATGGCGCTGGGGATTTTTTCTTTTAGGTAGTCTTAGCATTGTCTCTGGTATATTGGTTTGGTTCATGGTTAAAGAGCCAGTGCGTGGGGCGGCCGAACCAGAATTAGCAGGCAAGATCACAAAAGAAACAGCCTCGCATTATGCAGTTAGTTGGGCCAATATCCGCGAAATGCTGCACATCCCCACCATTTGGGTCGCAATTGCACAAGGGTTGGCAGGTGCTATGCCCTGGGTTGTGATGGGCTTGTATATGATCACTTGGCTGGTTAACGATCGCGGCTATGAGGAACAGGCGGCGACAATTGCTTTTGCTGCGATTGTAATTGGCACGGCTTTGTCGAATGTCATTGGTGGGTTCTTGGGCGATTGGGCCGATGTGCGCAGTCCGAAATACGGCCGTGTCATTGTCGGCCAGTTTTCGATCATTGCGGGTATCCCGTTGACCTATATTTTATTCACCCAAACTGCAGGTTGGCCGTTTGGAGCAGTTGTTGTCTTGGGATTTTTTACGGCACTGCTGATAAGCTGGCCGGGCAAAGGGGCCAAAGAGCCGATGATTCAAGCGGTGACACCACCAGAATTGCGTGCCTCCGCCTTTGCTTTTATCGTGTTTATTGAAAATGGGTTTACGGCCGTTGCCGCTTTCGCTGCTGGTTGGTTAGCTGACAGCATAGGGTTGACCCAGGCGCTTGTGTGGATGGTGCCTGTACCCTGGATTGGTTGTGCCGCGATTTTTACCCT
>CAYGMR010000666.1:0-2603 GCA_964350725.1 uncultured Ardenticatenaceae bacterium
AATTGCCATCCACCCCAAGCCAGTTATCAGACGAGAATGACCATAAGTGAACCATAGTAGATAGGTCAAACTTCCCACAACTAGGAAGAAGAGGACAGTAAAAATCACCTCACGGCTTAACCAGGATGAGCGCACATTGAGTGCCGCCAGCAATGATAGGTAGGATCGGCTCAAATGAAAATGAGAACCGATGATTGCCATGATAATGGTGACGAAGATGGCCAGTGTTGGAATTCGGACAATGTGGTCTGTTACGGAACGGCCGTATTGCCGCATACCAGCGCTACGGATTAGCCATAAACTAAGCAGTGTTCCCACTGCCAACTGCATCAAAATCGTATAAACAGGTAAAGCCCACTCACGAACATTCATAACTTGTCTAAAAACAAACCTTTATTGGAATACCAGATTCTGTTTTCTTAAATTCTCTCCCTGAAGACAGGGGAAATGACAGACAATCGAAGTCCCTTTTCCAGGAGTCGATTGCACGGTTAATGTCCCGCCAACGGCGAGTGCACGCTCATGCATTGTTTGCAAACCAAAACTCCGGTTGCCATTATTGCCTAGAAAGCCAACGCCATCATCCATCACCTTCATCAAAATATATTCGTTTTGGGCGGAATGTTTTTTTTGCGCAATTTGTACGCTGACGTTGTTGGCTTGAGCGTGTTTGCGAACATTAGCTAAGGCCTCCTGTAAAATACAAACCAACTGCACTTCAGCCAATGAGGCGATGTTTAATGATCCCTCAACTTCATTTATAAATTGAATATTGATGTGTGTTTGGATGCTGAACTCGTTTAGATATTCATCAATAGCTGAAACTAAGCCACTCTCATTGGCCAGCGTGGTACGTAAACTGAGAATATTTTCCCGTACATCAGCGTTTGCCACTTGAACGGCTGTACGCATTTGCGTCAGTTCCGTCTGGATAGCATTCCATTTGCCACGTTTATGCAGGGTTTCTAACGTTTGCACCTGTAAATTTAGATATCCCAAAACCTGTGCTAATCCATCATGCATTTCGCGAGCAATGCGACCGCGTTCTTCAATCACAGAAAGCGATTGTAACTGGGAGGTCATCAGGCCGTGCTGAATAGCAATGACAACTTGATCGGAAAGGCTTTCCAGCCAGATTAAATCGGTTTCCGAATAAGGTTCTGCTGCATATCTTGTAATCCATAGGGCGCCGATCGATTTATCATCTAGCTTAAGTGGAACCACAGCCACCGTTTTTGCTTGTTTTCCTTCCGAAAAACACAAATCTATGAAATTGCTGGGTGATTCATCGATTGTAGAGCAAACGGATTCTTTGTTGAGCAGCGTATCCAAGATAAGTCGATTGTTGACCTTCACTTGTGAATCGACAAGCTTCGTCTGGGCATCATTCGAAAAGCATTTCAATTCCAGGTCTGTCAGTTCGCCGTTGAGGATGGCCAGCCCCATGAAATTTGAATTCAGCAGTTGACGGCCGTTTTCAACAATATAGAGCAAACTTTTATCGACATCATTTAATTCGGCAATATGACGACTGATACCGATGAGCGCATTTGTCCAACTTTCAGCCGTTTGGCGGGCCGTAATTTGGGCATCATAGGCAATCTTTTGGGCTCGATCGCGTTCCTCTTGCAGCGCAATCATTTGTCGGCGGCGGATGGTTTCAAAGACATCTAATCCCCTGACAACAAAGATGGTCACAGCGAAAGAGGATAACATGCGCCAGAACTGGATGGGCAAACCGGTTGCTTCTAAAACGCGATCATAGTCTAACCAACTGGTGAGACCAAATGGTATGCCTGACATCACTTGCCCCCCGACAAAAGCGTCAAAAGCTGTGCGGTCGTAGTTGTAGTACGATGCTGGGCCATGCGGGGCAGCGGGCACAACCAGCCCGACGACAAAAGCTTCGAATAAGAATGCCAGACCGGCGGCAAGCATGAGATTGGCTGCATCGTTGTAACCACGGTCGTTTTGTTCACGCCATTGGCGCAAGAAGCCAATCCCAGCCATGATGCTGCCCGGCAAGTAAAGCAAATAGCGCGACCAAATGTCAATGGGAATTTCAAGGGGTGAGGGTGTGATGAAAGTGGTAGATGCGTAAGTGATGACAAACGCAATAGGCACGATCAACAAACCCGGAATGAGATGCGTCCAAGTAGGCAGCGGTGTTATTTTCGTTAACATGCCCCATCCAAAAATCAAAAGCAGCAGCCCACAGGTAGGCTGAAGGATCATTTGCATGGTTTTGATGATCTGACCGACTTCTGGGCTTGTTTTGCTCACGAGAAACATTTCTAACCAGCTGGTGGCGGCGCAGACGAAACCAAATGCGGCCAGCCATGGGATTTGGTTTCGCAAAGGGAGGTCGCTGCCACGGCGCAGTTGCAGACTGGCTGCCAGGCCAAGGCTAAAAAATGCTAATCCATCAAAAAATAAAACCGCAATCATTGGCACTCCTTTTGCCAACAAAATTGTCGTTTGGTACAAACCGATTCGGTAAGTATTTATATGCGTATAAATAGTATGGTGGATAAAGATGGTTGACTAGTGACAAAAGTCACAATTATGCTGAATGAATGATCGCAACGGCCGTATTGCTGAAA
>CAYGMR010000667.1:0-2589 GCA_964350725.1 uncultured Ardenticatenaceae bacterium
CAAAGAATGGATTCTCCACCCCTGGTACGATCACACAAATCAAACCACCTTCCCCCGCTTCAGCAGGTGCTTCCACCTCAGCAGTTGGTGCTTCTTCTGTTCCGCCGGTCTGACAGGCGATGAGTACCATACTCAGGGCTGCCAGTAGGCTTAAAAATACAACAAACTTTTTGATAGACATGTTCTTCTCCTTAAAATATTTGTGAGTAGAAATACAAACAAACTGAAATCATCTCGTTTTCCTAAGCATTATTATTCGATATTTGCCTCCTTTCCGAGCGCATGGTCACCGGTATGTACCACCACGACTATTCCATTTCCTGTTGTTTCTGTAGTGCAATCCGTTCTTGCATTCGGGCCTGAACCTGGTCAATAATTACTGCCAATACAATAACAACGCCTTTGATCACATTTTGCCAAAAGGAGGACACACCCATTAGTACCAGTCCATCTGCCAACACACCGATGACAAAAGCACCAATCAAAGTCCCACCCATACTGCCACGTCCGCCAGCCAAGGAAGTGCCACCTAGCACCACTGCAGCAATGGCGGCCAACTCAAAGGACACCCCTGTAGCAGGATGCGCAGCCACCAACTGAGACGCAATAATCAAACCAACCAATGCTGAACAAAACCCACTGATACTATAGACAATGATCTTGGTACGAGAGATGCGTACACCAGAAAGTCCAGCAGCGCTTTCATTCCCCCCAATGGCATACACATGACGACCAAACGGCGTGCGCGTGGTCACGATGTGCGCCACAAGCGTTAAGATCAACATAAACCAGATGGAATAGTTGACTCCCAAGAAATTGCCCGCACCCAGAATTTCGAAACCGGTATTGCCATACTCTGGACGGCCGACCAGGTTGGGAAAGGTGTAGCCATTGTTTAGCAAGCCAGCGATACCGCGTGCCACGTAAAGCATACCCAGGGTGGCAATAAAGGGAGCAACATTAAAACGCGTAATAATATAACCACTGATGGAACCCATTAAGATTCCAACTGCAAGCGAGATCAGGATAATCATCCAGGTATGCGGGTAGATGATGATACCAAGCTGCGGCAAGTTGATGCCCTGGTTAATCAGCAGGCCGGCAATCATGGCGATCATGCCCACAATCGAACCCACTGACAGGTCAATACCCCCGGTCAGGATGACAAAGGTCATGCCAATTGCCAATACCGCATTGATTGCCACGTGCTTAGACATAATCACGAGGTTGCCTGGAGCCAGAAATCCCGGTACCAATAATGTAAAAACGATAACAACTAGAATGAGCGCGATAAAAGCCCTGCCGCGCAACAGGAAGAGTTGTATGTTTGTTTTGGTCATGCTGCCCTTCTTTTTCGTCTGTGTTGATTTCGGATCAGGTTGCTGAACCATGATATTTGCCTCCGTTTGCTGGGCCATGACCAATGGCTGAAGCCGCCACTAGTTTGTCTTCAGTAGCCTCTTGATGGGCAAATTCTCCAGTAATTTTCCCCTTCGACATTACCAAAATACGATCAGACATTGCCAAAATTTCCTTCAATTCTGATGAGACAAAAATCACCCCAAACCCCTCCGCTGCCAGTTGATTCATGATTTCAGTGATTTCTGATTTTGCACCAACATCAATGCCACGCGTTGGTTCATCGAGCAGCAACACTTTGGGCTGGGTTAGCAATCCCTTTGCCACCACCACTTTTTGCTGATTACCTCCGCTTAATGCTGTGATCGGTTGCTTTGGGTCTGCCACGCGGATAGATAAATCCTTAATCTGCGAATCAGTGACTGCTTTTTCCTTTTCAGAGGAAAGGAATATTCCCCTGAGATAATTTTTTAGACTAGCAAGCAGCATGTTGTCCATTACCGAAAGTGTTTGCACCAGGCCATTTTGTTGGCGGTCTTCGGGAACAAGTACAAATCCAGATTGGATACGACCCGCTATTGTTGTAGCTGTTACCGGATTACCATCTAGCCAAATGCTCCCGGTTGCCTGAGGACGCGCTCCAGCCAAGTATTCCACCAAATCAGAACGTCCGGCGCCCATTAGTCCGTAAAAACCCAGCACCTCTCCTTTGCGCAGCTCAAATGAAACATGGTCAAGCAGATACCCACCACCAGCACGCGGCAATGTCAGGTTTTCTGCCTTAAGCAGCACATCGCCTAGCTCACGCTCCTTGCGGGTGAACAAAGCAGATGGATCACGACCCACCATTGCCTCGATCATCCAGGGGACGTTTACGTTTTTGATTTCATCTTCGGCAACCTTACGTCCATCCCGCAAGACGGTGACAAAATCGCCGATTTGCATGAGTTCTTCTAGTTTGTGAGAAATATAAATGATGGCAACCCCGCTTGACTGGAGTTCCCGAATGATACGGAATAATATTTCTACTTCGGCGGCACTAAGCGCAGAAGTCGGCTCGTCCATAATCAAAATACGCACGTCTTGAGCCAATGCTTTGGCGATCTCCACAATCTGCTGCTCACCAATTCGCAAATTACCAACAAGTTCATCGGGATCAATTTTTTGCTCAAGTTTTGCAACCAGTTCGCTGGCTCGTTCTTTCTGAACCCTACGCGCAATTAACCCACC
>CAYGMR010000668.1:0-2588 GCA_964350725.1 uncultured Ardenticatenaceae bacterium
TTGACGCTTCCTATAGCTCACCCTGAAGATCAACAAAGCTTTATGTTCGAATGGCAAAGGTCTGAAACGACAGCGCGTGGCTATGGTGTTGTCGCCGAAATACACGATTTGTCGGGCACAGTCATTGATACGGCCGTGACTGCATTTGATGTTTCGACAGATTGGACAATCTTTCCCCGCTATGGCTTTCTGACTGATTTTGCACCCGGCCGCTCTGATATTAGCATTACAATTGATGAATTGACCCGCTTTCATATTAACGGTTTGCAGTTTTATGATTGGCAATATCGGCACGATAATCTGTTGCCGCCTGAATCCGATTACATTGATCCATTGGGAAGGGTTCTTTCTTTAGATACTGTCCGTGACTTTATAGAGGTCGCGCACAAACATGGGATGGCAGCTATGCCTTATTTAGCTGTGTATGCCGCTTCGGTTGAGTTTTGGCGAGCGCATCCAACTTGGGGTTTGTATACGGCCGATAGGCAAGCCATCACATTTGAAGATTTTTTAGGATTAATGGATCCGACCCCCGGCAGTCCTTGGATAGAGCATTTATTAGAGGAATGTGGTGACGTATTGGCAAATTTGTCGTTTGATGGGCTGCATGTAGACCAATATGGTGATCCAAAGGAAGGGTTTACTGCGGCTGGCAACCCGGTTGACATACCGGCAGCGTTCACAACGTTCATCCAAACACTCAAAGAAACCCATCCCCAGGCTGCTGTTGTTTTTAATGCTGTCGGCAACTGGCCTATTGAGGCGTTAGCGGCTGCCCCACAAGATTTTGTTTACATCGAAATTTGGCCACCGGACGTTTATTATCGCGATATACGGCGAATAGTGACCAATGCACGTGTCCTGTCTAGGGGTAAACCGGTGGTGATTGCGCTTTATCTGTCAGCAAGTCAACCAGAGAATGTACGTTTGGCTGATGCAATGATTTTCTCTTTGGGTGGTTCGCGTATCGAATTAGGTGAGCAAGCACGGCTTTTGGCTGATCCTTATTTTCCCAAACATCAAGCGCTCTCGCCCGCGCTTAAAAAGGTATTGCGGCGTTATTATGACTTTATTGTTCGTTACAGTGATTTACTGGGTCCATCCACAGCGTTGTTGGAAAAATATGTCGTATTAGCTCCCCCTTCTGTATGGACGATAGTTCGCTCTTGTCCAGGATGGATTGTGGTGAGCTTGATCAATGTGTCTGGGTTAGATGACCCACGCTGGGATGAAAAACAATCAGCACCAACAATGTTAACGGCCGTTTCTATCCAAATATCCATAACCCAACCGATACGCCAGGCCTGGTGGGCTAGTCCCGATAGTGATGATATGGGTTTAACTCCTGCATCTTGGAATGTTACCAATGAGATGGTAAACATTTCTTTACCTAGACTTGACTATTGGTCAATTGTCGCGTTTGAGTTGGAAATAACGGAGTCGTATTCTAATGAGTGATTTATTCCAGCGTAGTATCGAAATCATCTTGCAAAATCAAAGCCCTACTGGTGCATATGTGGCCAGCCCCAATTTTGCTACTTACAATTATTGTTGGTTCCGTGATGGGGCATATATCGCCTATGCTATGAATCTAGCCGGAGAGCACGAGAGTGCGCATCGTTTTCATGAGTGGGCAGCAACGGCCGTTAACCACCGTGCCAATATTGTTAAACAGGCAATTACCAAAGCGCAAGGAGGTGAGCCGCTTGCGCCTGCGGATATTTTAGATACACGTTATACAGTAGAAGGTGAGGCTGGCGACGAAGAGTGGCCGAACTTTCAATTAGATGGTCTCGGTACCTGGTTATGGGCTTTGCAGAATCATTTACAACTCAGTGAATTGCCTTTGCCGGTAGAATGGCTTCAGGCGGCGGGCCTTGTCGCCGACTATTTAACTGCTTTGTGGCAACGGCCGTGTTACGATTGCTGGGAAGAATTTCCAGATCAGGTGCATATGTACACAATTGCCTCGATCTATGCAGGGCTCCAAGCCCATACTTCTGTAAGCGGAGTGGATCATCTAAATACGCTTTCTGCAATAAAACAGTATCTTTGTGAAGAAGGGGTAAGTCAGGGACATTTTGTGAAGTATGTAGGCTCAGAACAAGTGGATGCTAGCTTATTAGGTCTGGCAATGCCTTATCAGGTTGTGAGTCTTGATGATCCGTTAATGCGCACTACGATAGCTCAAATTGAGCATGGAGGTTTTCATCGTTATGCGCACGATACTTATTATGGTGGTGGTCTTTGGGTGCTTTTGACAGCTTGGCTTGGTTGGTATTATGCACAAATAGGCGTCTACGAAAAGGCGATAAAAATAAAAAAATGGGTGGAAGATCAAGCCAATGAGGCTGGTTATTTGCCAGAACAGATACCCATTGCATTAAATTCACCCGCTAACTATGAACCATGGCGTAAGCGCTGGGGCGAGATTGCGTCCCCATTATTATGGTCCCATGCACAATATATTATATTGTCTGTTGCCTTGCGTTCGCAGTCATAAGCATGGTGCATAACATTATGTGAGAAACAAAAACGCCCATCCTACTTTATGGTAGGATGGGCGTTTAGTTAATTCACAAAAAATA
>CAYGMR010000669.1:0-2586 GCA_964350725.1 uncultured Ardenticatenaceae bacterium
GGGTGGCAGCGTTGCAAGGTTATGCGGGGTTATTTGCTTTGCCACCTTGCCACTTTGCAACTTGTTTATTATCTTAGGCGTGGTGGCTTTGTTTTTATCAAGCTGCCAACCGGCGGCTGTCGTTGTGCCGGAAGTTGGGGAGGTGGTTGTGACAGACACGGCCGTTGCTCCCCCAACAATCCCCTCATCAACGCCCCTGGCCAATACTCCCACACCTGTTCCTGCAACCCACACTGCCAGTCCCACAAACACAGCAGAACCAACATCCACGGCTACGGCCACACCTTCACCCACCGCTACGCCAGTTGGATTATGTGGACAGCGCAATCCAACGGATGCGGATTTGGGGCTTGCCGTCACCCAAGATTTTGGCATCAGTCGTGATTTTGAGCCGCCGGATTTGGTGCCGTTGGCTGATTATCTGCCCATGTCTGTGACGCTGGGTTATCCATCAGAGATTCGTGAGGTTGCCGTTGAACCATTGCTGCAAATGATCCTTACGATGCAGGCGGAAGGGTTAGAACCGTGGATTCTTTCGGGGTATCGCAGTTATGCCGCCCAGGCAATTGCCTGGGATAAGTGGTATACAAAATACCCTGACCGCGCCTATCAACTCAGTGCGCCGCCGGGGCATAGTGAACATCAATTGGGCACGGCCGTTGACTTTGGGACACCTGAGTTAGCAGAGATTGTGGGGCCAGATTTTGAGTTCCATACCTATTTTTACAAAACCGGCGTCGGTCAATGGCTGGCTGACCATGCCCATGAGTATGGTTTTACACTCAGTTTTCCGGTTGATGGCCTCGAAACAACCGGTTTTTATTACGAACCGTGGCATTATCGGTATGTCGGTGTGGAACTGGCAACCGCCATCAAAACAGCAGAAACCTCCTTGATTAAGTTCCAGCTAGAAACTCATGGTGATCCGTGCGTGCCCTAACCGCTTTGCGATTTGTCGGCTTAATCTTGCTGCTATGTTTGTTGGGCTGCCGTGCTGTGGGAGAAACGGCCGTTGTTCCAATACAACCCGAAACAGCCACAGCAACGCTTGTACTGGGCGATGTCGACGTGGCCGCCGCACTGCCCTCCATTACGCCACACCTACAACCCACAGTTCTGCCACCAACCTTCACCCCCTTGCCCGTGCCAACCGCAACAGCCACCTTGCCGCCAACCCCGCTGCCGGTTGTGGCAGTGGCTGTGCCCGAAACCTGGCAGCCTCTTTTACAAGCAGCATTTTCAGAACTAAACGCAGCTGGTTCGCTCTGGGATTGGCAAGTTGGGACAGCAGAAACGGCCGTTGTTCAGCTTGAGAACACGGATGCAGGCATTCTGATAAGTCAGGAACCGATTGTGCTTGCTGTACCCTTCACAGCCGATTGGGAGGCGACGACCCATGCGCAAGCCGCAGAAATTTTGCAAAACGGTCATGATTTTGTGACAGTTTTGCCCTGGTCAGATTTGAAGCCAGACCAAAAAGCGCTGTTGATCGACGGCCGTTTCCCCACCGATTCCGATTACCCTTTTCAAAACAGCTACTCTTTGATTGCCGAGAATGGTTACGAAACGGCCGCTGCTGATTTGGCGGCTGTGTTGCAGACAGAGAAGGGGCCTGCTTCCATTCATCTGGCTGCCGTAGGCGATCTCATGTTGGCACGCTCTTTGGGTGCTGCATTGGAGCAGGGTAATCTCGACTATCCGTTTGTGCATATTGCAGATTCCTTACGCAATGCCGATATTACCGTGGGCAATCTTGAATCCGCGTTAGGAGACAGCGGCGAACCGGCCTCCAAAAGCTACCCGTTTCAAGCGCCGCCGCAAGCTGCTGCGGCCTTGGCACAGGCCGGTTTTGATCTGGTTTCCCTGGCCAATAACCATGGTATGGATTATGGGCAGGAGGCTTTGCTGCAAGCCATAACATTGTTGGCGGCGGCAGGCGTACAGCCAGTCGGTGCTGGCGCAAATGCTGCGGCTGCCCAGCAACCAGTTATTCTGGAACAGAATGGTTTAACCTTCGCCTTTTTATCTTATGTCAATGTACCGGTCGAGGCACGTTCTGGATTTGATACGGCGACCTGGACAGCGACAGACAGTTTGCCGGGAATGGCCTGGGCTGATCCTGCACAAATTCGTACCGCCGTCACGGCCGCTGCTGCCCAAGCCGATCTCGTCATCGTGCTGCTACACAGTGGTTATGAGTATGTAGCAGCGCCCAGCGAACCGCAGGTCGCAGCCGCACATGCCGCTGTCGATGCCGGTGCTGCTTTGGTGATTGGGCATCATGCCCACATTTTGCAAGGCATCGAATATTACCAGGATGGCGTGATTTTATACGGTACAGGGAATTTTGCCTTTGAGATTGATGGCGATCCAGAAACGGCCGTGTTTCATCTTTGGCTGGATGCGGACGGCGTGCGTCAAATCCAAATCGAACCCGCCATTATCCAATTTGGCGGCCAACCCCGCCCCGCCACGGCCGCCGAAGCTTACCCAATCCGCCAACTAATCTACGCCAGAACCAAGACGCTCAACCCCCGATAACGTTTTTAAATTAGCCCTAATCACACTTAAATCCTGTGTGCTTTG
>CAYGMR010000670.1:0-2584 GCA_964350725.1 uncultured Ardenticatenaceae bacterium
AAGTGATAGTAGTAAGTCTTTGTTGGCCGTCGATAATCGTTAGCTCTTTAATCCGTGTCGCAGTGTAAACATCATCATGAATATGAACGATACTTCCAATAAAATGTGCCCGTATAGTATTATCTCTACCGCACAGCAGGATGTCATCCAACAATTGTTTGCAATGCTCAATTTTCCAATCGTAGTTACGTTGGTAAACTGGAATAACAAACCTTGTTTTACGCTGCTCTAAAAATTCTATAAATTTTGAATCATTTGCGTCCATAAAAGTCCCTTATTTCACCAAAGTTCCTAGCAAGAACTTTTATTATTGTATGAAATGGCATATCGTGAAAAACTATTATTTTTTTTGATTGTATATTATTTTCACTTGGAAACAAAAATTGAAAAACATGCTTCTAACACATCACAGGAGCCTCATTTTGATTGCATGCGGGCGACGAAAAGCGGTAAGTTGAGTCGTTTGAAGCTTGCGTGGGCTTCTTGCCACATCGCTTGCGCTTTCGCTTTGTTGCCTTGGGCGTGTTCTACCTGCGACCAGCGCCATAAAAGGATGGCACGGTCGCGTTCTAAATCCTGGGCTTCAAAACAGGTAATGCTTTGGTGAAAACAGTCGGCGGCCGCGTATGATGTATCCTCGATTTGGATGGGGCTGCCCATGCGTGCCGCGACAAGACCCAAAACGCGCCAGGCACGGCCGTTTTCAGGTAGATTGCTCGAATTTGCATAGGCTAATGCGTTTTGAGCCATTGTCAATGCAGCTGCTAAGTCGCCTTGACCCAGATAGGCTTCTGCTAAGAAGCGATAGGCTTCAGACAGACCAAACCAATCATTTTGTGTTTTGGTGAGCAGGGTTTCTAGTCCGGCAACGGCCGTGTCAAATTCACCTAAGTAAAGCTGTGCGCCGCACAAATTGCTCGTAAAAATAAGTTCACGGTTGCGATTTCCTAACTCGCGTGCAATGGCCAAAGCTTTTTCATAATAAGTGGCCGCCAGTGCATAATCCCCTTGCAACCGTGCATTTTCGCCCATATTGTTCAAGATGGAAGATTGCCCGTTGCGATAGCCCAATTCTTCATACAGTTGTAAACCGGCTTGCATTTGAGTGGCGGCGAAGCTGTAATTGCCTAATAAATAGTAGTTGACGACACCCATTAAGCTCAGGCTGCGTGCCATTTCGGCACGGATTTCATGGGTTTGGCTCAAAGTAAACGCGGCTTGACCGGCTGCGAGCGCGGCGTCAGCGTGTCCCAGGCGAAAATGCGCCCAGCCTTGACGATAGAGCGCTTCAGCCAGATAAGCCGCATCAGATTCGGCCGTTTCTTGTGACAAAAGAGCCACGGCTTGTTGTGCACTTACTAATGCGTCTTCATCTTGCCCCAGGCTTTCTTGCGTATTGGAAAGTGTGATTAAAGCACGTGCTTGTAAACGTACATCGCCAACTTCGTGGGCCCTGGTAATCGCTTGTTGTAGGTATTGTTTGGCCTCAGCATAATTACCGACGTTTATCAGGTGTCGGCCGAATAAGCTTGCTAATTTGGTGGCCGGTGTTGTTTTGTTATGGATGGACACGTCTGTAATATGGCGTAGGTGGGCTGAAGAGAAGGGTAATGTTGAAAGATGGCCTTCTTGTGCATATTGCTGGGCAAGTATTTGCACGATATGGGTTTCAACGGCCGTTTGTACAGCAGCTTGTTGAAGGTAGCTTAAATGGTTGTCTGCGATGAGTTTGGTTGTGATTTCTGTGATAAGACGATGCATGACGGCCGTTTCGCCCGCTTCAACATCAAGAAATCCAAGTGTAACCGTACGCTCAAGCCCATCCTCAATGAGCAGCAGGGTTAACACATCGTCAGTGTCCCCTATCAAGGTTGCCAACAATAATGTTTTCGGAATAGGTTCGCCCGGTGCGAAGCAAGCTGCGCGAGCTAATATTTGCCACGCCATATTGTCTGTCTCGTCGTCAGGATTGAGTTGATGCACGTTGAGCGAAAAAGTGCGTGTGACATTCAACTCATGACCGGTGGGGGAATGCCGGCTGCCGCGCCCTTGCAGCGACGGATGTTGTAACAATCCTTGCGCACGTAGTTGGCTAAGGTATTGCGCTGGACTCACCCGTTGATAGCGACGCAAATAGCCGCCTGCCAAATGCAATGCCAGCGGCAAGTGCCCCACTTCTTGTCCAATTTCTAAAGCCGCTTCTGTTGAGATATTGGGAGCCAAACGTTGTAAATAAACAGCACTTTCTTGGGGGGATAATGTATTAAGTGTGAGCCGGGTTACCCCTAATTCGCGTGCCCATTTGCCACGCCGGCTTGTTATCAATATGCGGCAGCCACCTGTGACGGGTAACCAGGTTGTCAATAAATCTTCAGATTCACAATTGTCGAAAATTAATAAACGCGGCAGGTGTGACTGCCAGGCACGCTGTACCCGCCTGACCTGGTCGGCCAACGTGAGCCGTTCGTTTTCACTAAATAAACCCAAACCGCGCTCACTGCCAATCAATGCGACTTCCTCGGCCACAGAGTCAGCTTCGGCAAAACTCATCCAAAAGACCCCGCCTGTGAAGTAACGGCCGTAA
>CAYGMR010000671.1:0-2582 GCA_964350725.1 uncultured Ardenticatenaceae bacterium
GGTTGGTTGGGTGATGAAGATGACATTCGGGCAGTGCTGACCGGCTTGGCTGGGCGTGAACAATTGCGCGGCATGTTGGCGCGGCTGCAAGAGAAAGAGGAAGTGCTGCTGCTGGGATGGGGTGTCAAGATGCCTATTCCTGTGCGTTCGCGTCGTTATGATGAGAAGTTTTATCAAGAGATGAAAGATGGTAAAAAACGAGGTGGGTCAACGACATTGCCGGATGATTATAATATTGACGATGCCAATGACGATTTGTTTTAGATAAGCGGGCGAGGCAATCGGGAGACTATGTCGTCTGTTTTGGACAGGCGTAACCCCCGATTGCCAAGCCCCTACTATAGATTATCTTTGTGGCCTTTGTGTCTTTGCGGTGAATTCTTCTAATCATCTCCCCCACTTACTAAACTACCAATAAAACCGAGGAACAAACCAATTGCCATGCCCAACAAACCCGTGGCGACCTGTTTGCGGCGTTGGTGTTCTTTGACTGCGGGTGATTGTTCGCTCGCATTGAATGAGGTGCCGAAGGGGATTGGTGGTGGCATAGGTTCTGGCTCTGGTTCAACTTCTTCGCGCCCATTTTCAAGTTCACTGCGTTCCATTAGACGATCAGCTAAATACATACCATCTTCGGCAGGCACGATCGGCCGTCCCATGCGATTAGCCAAAGATTTAGTGAATTCCGCGCCATACAACATAATTTGAGTCGTGTAGTAAATCCAGATTAATATCAAAATCAACGAACTGGCTGCACCAAATAAGGAAGCTGTGGATGAGAGACTGAGGTAGATGTTGATGAGGTAATTGCCGATTAAAATCAGGATGGTGGTAACGGCCGCACCAATCAACACATCCCACCATGAAATGATCGCATGGGGTAAAGTCTTAAACAAGATTGCAAACAAAAACATCATGGCGAAAGGCAGCATGTAGGTGTTGATTGATGGGATAATCTTAGCAACGGCTGGGAAAAATTCGACGATATAGCTGTTGAGCACGCTGAGAATCGTATTCGCCATCATCGCTATCAGCAAAAGACCCCCTAAAAACAAGACCATTAACGAAGAAATAGCTCGGGTTTGTATGGTGATGAGTGCGCCTTTTAAACCAGCTTGTGGTCGCGGGATCACCCCGAAAATTAAGTCCAGTGCGCGTTTTAACTGATTAAAAATACCAGAAGCGGCGATCAACAAGATAATCAGACTGATGAGTCCTGTAGACGCCGCTCCTTCCATGGCCCCATCGATCATATTCACAAGAAAATCTGCTACGCCCGCACCTGTTTCCGGTGTGATGTGTTGATTCACAAAAGAAATGATCTCTGCCTGGACGACACCAGGATCGATCACCAAACCTGCGACAGCAAGCGTAAGGCTCAATAGGGGCGCCATTGAAAAAATCAGATAATAGGCGATAGCTGCTGCATATAGCGAGACACGGTCTTCAAACCATGCTTGTGCGGCATCAACGAAACTGTGGAAAAAACTTTTTACTAGCTGCATATCAGATCAAAAAAATAAGGTGACAAAAGCCGCAACCCAAAGAGCCAATAAGGTTTAGTCATTTTCCCTTGTAATGGTTGCCAATGCTTGAGCCAGGTCTTCGATTAAATCTTCGGCATGTTCTACGCCAACCGAGAGACGTACTAAGCCAGGGTCAATCGCCAGGGGGGAATTGGCTACTGAGGCATGGGTCATGGGGGCCGGCAACTCAATCAAGGATTCGACACCGCCTAATGATTCTGCCAGGCTAAAAAGTTTTGTATTTAAGGCGACAAGGCGTGCGGCCGCCTCGCCCGCACGTAAAGTAAAGGAGACCATGCCACCAGGGGCTGCCATTTGGCGTTTTGCGAGTTCATATTGAGGATGGTTGTCTAGGCCAGGGTAATAAACTTCTTTAACGGCCGTATGTGTTAATAAATAGTCTGCGATTTGTTGGGCATTTTGGCAATGTGTGCGCATGCGCAATGCCAATGTGCGCATACCACGTAATGCTAGAAAACAATCCATCGGCCCTGGAATGGCACCGATTCCGTTTTGTAGGAATTTGAGCTGCGCATAGACTTCTTCGTTGTTCAGAACCACCGCGCCACCGACCATATCTGAGTGACCACCGATATATTTGGTTGTGCTATGAATGACAAAATCGGCGCCAAGGGTCAACGGCCGTTGCAGAGCAGGAGAAGCAAATGTGTTGTCAACTGCCAGGCGTGCCCCGCCACGATGGGCAATGCGTGCAATAGCAGAAATATCGGCCAATTTGAGCTTGGGATTGGTGGGCGTTTCCAGCCAAACAAGCTCCGTGTTGGCTTGCATGGCATTCTCGACATCCTGTGGCTTGGACGTATCGACGAATGTAAACTCAAGGCCAGTTTTTGCCAAAACCTGAGTGAAGAGGCGATGTGTACCGCCGTAGAGATCATTGCCTGCCACAATATGATCGCCCGGTTTGAGCAAACGTAAGACCGTATCCGTCGTTGCCATGCCGGAAGCAAACGCAAGCCCAAATTTACCTTCTTCCAATATAGCTAACGCCGTTTGTAAGGCAGTGCGTGTGGGATTGTCTGTGCGACTGTATTC
>CAYGMR010000672.1:0-1582 GCA_964350725.1 uncultured Ardenticatenaceae bacterium
CAGAAGGAAGAGCTTACCCTATTATGGCATCCGAGTTCATCATCTTTTGGAGCGAAGAAGACCTAGGGGCTACCATCGCTTACATCAAGAGCCTGCCCCCGGACGATAATGAGACACCGTCCATTGATTTTAGCGTGGTGGGGAAATCAATATTTGCTGCCGGAGCCATGGGGGAAATGATCGCCGCTGAATATATCGATCATGATCTTCCATTCCCACAAATGCCTGCCGTAGGGGCTTCGGCTGAGTACGGAGCTTATTTCAGCAATGCCTTTGGCTGCACCAACTGTCATGGCGTGGGGTTGGACGGGGGTGATCCCCCGCCGGATTACACACCCTTTGTTGAGGGGCCGACGCTATTGCATGCCGGTACCTGGTCGACTGAGGAATTCATAACGGCCGTCACCACCGGCGTTACCCCGGATGGCCGCCAATTAGATTCGGAGATGATGCCCTGGGAATTTTACGCAAAATTCGAAGAAGTTGAATTAGAGGCCGTTCATCATTATCTGAAAACGTTGACGAGCCCATAGTGGAAATCACGAGGCTTACTGGAGGCGTGATATGACAAGTCAAAATATAACCACATCTTTAAAACAGAAAACGCTCGGTGACACGGCTGTAGATGGTCTGATCACAGGCCTGGCCGCCGGTTTGATCATGATAATGTTCCTACTGGTCGTTGATCTCATCAACGGCATCTCGCCAGAAGTTGTTTTAGGCCGATTTGATGTGACCCAAACGAATAATATGGTGACCAGCTTTTTTACCCATCTGGCCGTTTCCGCCATTTATGGCGTGATTTTTGGTCTGCTTTATTTGTTGTTACTGCGGCTACGGCCGTCACTCATCCGCTTTGGTTGGTTGGCCGGTCTCCTTTATGGAGTGATACTATATGGATTGGTTCGCAGCGCGCCCTATATTGGGGTTGAGTCCGAATTAATACAGTTCAAGACCGTGATCTTACTGCTGGCTCACGCGATTTATGGATTGGTACTGGGCATTTTACTGGTTCGCAATTGGCAGAAAGCGGCCAAGGTTTAAGTTGTCGCCAACGCCTAAGACTTCGATCTTGCTTGGCCCTATGAAATGGCATCATCCAACCATTCAGAAAGGAGTTTGGCATGACGGTACAAAATTATGATTACAGTAGCATCATTCGCAAAATATTGGTGTACGCCGTGCTGACGGGGCTGTTGGCACTCGTTTATTTTGGCATGGTGGTGCTCCTGCAAAGCGTGTTTGATTCAGTAACGGGGGCGCAATCGCCCATTGCCATCGTCATTTCCACATTGGTCATTGCCGCCCTGTTTAATCCGCTGCGTCAACGGGTGCAAGCTGTTATCGACCGCCGTTTCTGCCGCAAAAAGTACGATGCGCAGCAGGTCCTGGCCCAATTCGCGCAAACGGCGCGTGATGAAGTGGTGATGGATGTGGTACAAGCAGAACTCTTAAGAATAATACAGGAAACTTTGCAGCCGAAAACAGCCGTTATCTGGATCAAGAAAATTGAAAGGAACGCATCTCATGAATAATATTTGGCGGCATCGGCTGGTCTTCATTTGGAAATCAGGTTCATTGC
>CAYGMR010000672.1:1592-2579 GCA_964350725.1 uncultured Ardenticatenaceae bacterium
TTGGGAAGCGAGGTCAATTCATGAAGCGGTATTTTGTTTGGGCGCTAGTGATTTTTAATTCGTTGATTGGTTTGACTCGTCTTATCCGGAGCGTAATAGCACCAGGTGCTAATTATGTTTCCTACACAGAGGTAGTTGGCTTCGTTATCATCATCGTTACGTTTTCGGTATTGGGGGCAATCATCATTTTGCGAGCCAAAGGTAATCGAGTAGGCTGGTTGATGTTATTGCTGGGATTTGTGCTGGCTGATCCATTTGCAACATATCTGACTTTGAATGAATTTGCCATACATTCTCAACATTCGTTTTTATTTTACTTTGCATTTTGGACTCAAGGCTGGTTTTTCTTTCTGGTCATTTATGCTGTTTTCCTGATCATTTTGCATTTTCCAAATGGACATCCACCAAGCCCTCGTTGGAATATAGTCACTGTGATTTCATTAGCCACACTAGGCCAATTTATCCTGGTGTATACATTTCAACCGAAATTTGGTGAATCCACTTTATTTATCGATAATCCAATAGCCGTTCTTCCTATAAATGCAGATGAAACTCTGTCCGGATTGTTATTCGGTCTTGGCTTGATTTTATTGGCTCTCAGCAGCCTGGCTTCGATTTTTGTCCGATTCAAACGGGCGGGTTTAGTGGAAAGATCCCAGATCAAGTGGTTACTATTTTTCGGGACGGTTTCGTTTGTGGCAATAGGCTATCGCCTTGCAACCTATGATCCAGATGTTTCTGACTGGACAGGCTATCTGTTAACCATCGCCCTGTTGAGCGTAGCAGTATCAATCTCGATTGCAATCCTTCGCTACCGTTTGTATGACATAGACATTATTATTCGGCGTACACTGGTTTATAGTTTGGTGACATTGGCGTTGGTGCTGGTTTATTTTGGCAGGGTGGTTTTGTTGCAAAGTGTGTTTACGGCCGTTACCAACACCAGTTCCCTCCTCGCCATCGTTATGTCCAGCTTCCTTATTGCGG
>CAYGMR010000673.1:0-2559 GCA_964350725.1 uncultured Ardenticatenaceae bacterium
TCGACTTGAGCATCGGCCAAGCAGGGCCATATTGGCGCCGCATATAACGCGAGAGCTTAAGCCCCACGCCGTGATGTTCGTTGACCATGCCATCGTTTTCGAGAACGGCCGTCATCGCCGTATTCCAGATGCGATTGTGCAAACGAATCGCTTCCTGCGCATCTTGCGGCGGATTTTCAATGATGAAGCGCGTATACAACGACGCGCCCCAATGGAACCAATGCGAAAAATGACCGATAAATTTGATGTCCAAATCCGCATAGGTCTCTTCGACCGCTTTCTTTTCAGCCCAATACAGCTTCTCTAACTTATCAAACGTAGTGATCGTTTCAGTCGTGCCATACATCCACGGGAACTTCAAATTTTTGGGTGGATAGTAAAAATCATACCGGTGATCCCACCATTTTTCGCCCGGTTCACGTCCTAAATCCTTGGCACCCAACCCTTTGCAAATGGCCATCGCCTTTTCTTCTTGCAAAGCGGCTAAATCTGGATCGCCATCGAAACCCATCACCATATAAGCGCCTTCAAGCTCATACCCCAGAATCGCTTTCACACGTGAAGCGGTCGAGGCGGGATCATAAAGACGAATAACCATCGGATCATACCGTTTGGTCATGATCAAACGTCCGGCTTCAAGCGCACTGGTCAAATCATTAAAGAGAAGTGCACGCATCAGGCGTGTTTCTGGCAAATATTCGATTTGCATCGTCGCTTCGGTAATTGTGCCCAGGGTACCTTCTGATCCCAAGAAGATATGGAAATAATCGGGGCCAGAGGCGTGAATCGGTACGATGGGTGTGCGAATAATTTCGCCAGTAGGCAGCACCACTTGCATGCTCAAGACCAACTGTTCGGCTTTGCCATATTTTGTGCTGATGGTTCCTGAACCACGCGGAGCCAGATAGCCGCCTAGCGTCGCACAATTCGAGGAAGCGGCGTAATGCGGCAAAGTAAAACCACGTTCGTTTAAGGCCCATTCGAGCTGTGTACCGTTAATGCCGGCTTCGGCCGTTACTGTGAGCGATTTCTCATCGATCTCAATGATTTTGTTGAGCCGCTTCAAATCCAGGATGATGCCCCCATAGATGGATAAGGCACCCCTTGCGATCCGGAACCGCCGCCATATGGGATAACCGGCACCTTATACGCATTGGCGATCTTGATGATGTCAGCCACCTCTTGAACCGTGCCCGGATGCACGATGAATTCAGGTTTGGCAGGCTCTTCCCCCCGATCCAGCCACATTTGTGGCACCCAAAACCAGTCGGTCGCATAAACCAAACGGTCACTTTCTTTTGTCGATATATATTTTTCGCCCACAACTTCTTCAAGTTCGGAGCGGATCATTTCAAATTGGATAGCTCTTTTCATAGGATTATGACTCTGTTGGCATTTCAGCCGCGATAATATCTTCGTGCGCTGCCGGAGTTACGTGACTCCAGGCCATGAAACAAAGCGTCGAGAACAGCAGCAAATAAAATCCATAACGGAAAAAGTCAAATACCCAGGGCTGGAACATCATCACAATGCCCAATATGATCCCGCCGATAATAATATATTCCAAAATCTTATAGGTTCGGTTGGACACTCTAAAGTTGAGTTTATTCGACAAGAACCAAATAAAAGACATGAAAAACAAGACGATTGACGCAAAGATCAATATGAATGGGATGCCATTAAGCAGTGCATTTTTGGCTAACTGCTGCTCTGTAAAAACGTTTTGCACCATGGGAATCGCGATCAAGCCCAACACGAGCAAGATAACAGCTGCGAATGGCAATGATTTGGGTAAGGGTGTAATGCTTCTTTCTTCTTCCATATAGATATTCCTCAGGGTTAAAGAAATGGATGGAGTCCCATCCATTTCTACCCTTTATTATCTCAATAGTTAATATCGACCTGCCGCTTGCTGGCGGCCGCTTCCACAATGGCATCACAAATAACGGCCGTTTTATACCCATCAACAAAAGTCGCGCCGTGCGGGCCAACTTCTCTGTCGTTGACGATACAGTCGAGCAAATGGGTGATTTCGTGAATGAAGGTGTGTTCCCAGCCGATCATATGCCCGCCAGGCCACCAATTTTCCCACCACGGATGGTGCGGCTCAGAAATGAGTACATTCGTGAAGCCTTGTGTCACTGCGGGTTCTTGCCCCACCCAGAACACATCAATTTCATTCATGCGTTCCAAATTGAAGCGAATACTGCCTAATTCACCATTGATTTCAAAGGTATTGGCATTTTTGCGACCAGCAGCAAAGCGCGTTGCTTCGATTGTGCCAATGGCACCGTTTTCAAATTCGACAACAGATACAAAGGCATCATCAACATCGACGACACCCATCCCGCTGCCATCGGCATACGGCCGTTCCGTGATAAACGTCTTCGTCAATGCCCCCACACTCTTGATATCACCCACAAGATAATGCGCCAGATCGATGACATGCGCGCCCAAATCACCGAGCGCACCACTACCAGCCATGCTTTTATCCAGCCGCCAGATCATGGGTGTATCGAAATGCGGCATAATCCATTCTTGCAAATAGGAGGCACGCCA
>CAYGMR010000674.1:0-2548 GCA_964350725.1 uncultured Ardenticatenaceae bacterium
GAAAAGAGAAATATGCCCAATCATTTAGTAAACGAAACCAGTCCTTATTTGTTACAACATGTTGATAATCCTGTCGATTGGCATCCGTGGGGTGACGAAGCCCTCTCATTAGCGCGTGAACTTGATAGGCCAATCCTTTTGAGTATCGGTTATGCGGCTTGCCATTGGTGTCATGTGATGGCGCATGAATCCTTTGAAGATGAGGAAACGGCCGTACTCATGAACACCTATTTCGTCAACATCAAAGTGGATCGTGAAGAACGCCCCGACATCGACAGCATCTACATGAGCGCCGTGCAAGCGCTTTCTGGCAGTGGCGGCTGGCCGATGACCGTTTTCCTCACGCCCGACGGCGAACCTTTTTACGGCGGCACTTACTACCCCCCCACGCCACGCCACGGCTTGCCCAGCTTCCAACAACTTTTGACAGGCATCAATGAAGCATGGCAAACACGGCGTGCCGATGTCGAAGAAAGTGCTAGCAAAATCGCTGGGCATTTAGACCGCAGCATCCAGTTAGCCAGCAATGAGCGTGGCATTGACACCAGCATCTTCAAAAATGCCTTAACCACCATCCTCGACAGCTTTGATCAGGCCGAAGGCGGCTTTAGCCGCGCACCCAAATTCCCACCTTCGATGACCATCGAATTCCTGCTGCGTCGTTATTTGGCGACAAACGACAGCATGGCTTTGCACATGGCCGAGTTCACGCTGCAAAAAATGGCCTACAGCGGCATGTATGACCAACTCGGCGGCGGTTTTGCACGTTATGCCACCGACAATAAATGGCTGATTCCCCACTTTGAAAAGATGCTCTATGACAATGCGCTGTTGGCGCGCGTCTATTTACACGCCTATCAAATCACTGGCAAACCCCTCTACAAACGCATCACCGAAGAAACGCTCGATTTTGTCGTGCGTGAATTACGCCATGCCGATGGTGGTTTCTACAGCAGTTACGATGCCGACAGTGAAGGAGTCGAAGGCAAATTCTACGTCTGGTCTGCGGCTGAAATCGATACGATTCTGGGCAAAGATGCGCCTTTATTCAAACGGTTTTATGATGTGACTGACTATGGTAATTGGGAAGGCCACAACATTCTCAATATCAAAGAAGATCCGGAAAAGGTTGCAGAAGCGTTCGGGTTAGACAGCACTGCAATGGCAGCCCACTTGGATGCAGCACGCCAGAAACTGTATGCGGTGCGCGCTAAACGTGTGTGGCCAGGGTTGGATGACAAGGTATTGACTTCTTGGAATGGGTTGATGTTGGCGGCATTTGCGGAAGCGGGACGGGTTTTAAAACGGCCGTCTTACACCCAAATCGCCCTCGACAATGCAAATTTCTTATACAAAACCATGCGCGAGGGAAACGCTAGTACTGAGCAAAGTCGAAACGGCCGTCTCCTACGCACATGGAAAGCCGGGTCAGAAGCCAAATACAACGCCTACCTCGAAGATTATGCTTATCTGGCTGATGGTTTACTAGCACTTTACCAAACCACATTCGACGAACGTTGGTTTGCGTGGGCACAAGAATGCGCCGAAATCATGCTGACCCATTTCCAAGATGTCGTCAATGGCGGCTTTTTTGACACCTCCGACGATCACGAAACATTGTTACATCGTCCCAAAGAAATCCAAGACAATGCCACGCCCAGCGCCAACGGTATGGCCGCGCATGTTTTGTTGAAATTGAGTTTGTATATGGGAGAAAGTAAATATTGGGGTGTGGCCGAAACGGCCGTTGCGGCACTGCAAGGCGTTTTGGGGCAATATCCAACCGGCTTCGCCAATTGGTTATGTGCCGCCAGTTTCATCACCAGCGCCCCGCAAGAAGTCGCAATCAACGGGGATTTGGCAGATGCAGCCACACAAGCATTATTGGATGTCATCAACGCGCAATACCGGCCAAATTTAGTGCTTGCAGTTGGCGATGCGCGCAGCCACATCCCGCTCTTAAAAGAACGGCCGCAGCGGGACAATAAACCGACAGCTTACGTCTGTCGCCGCTTTGTATGCCAACAACCCGTCACAAATCCGGCAGATCTGCTAGCTCAACTAGGTTCTGTTGACATTTAGGAATTTCACCACAGAGCGCACGGAGTTCACAGAGAAGTTAAGTAAAAATCACTAAAACTCTGTGTTCTCCGTGGCCTCTGTGGATTAAAATCGTCCAAATAGAAGACTATGCTGCTTCGCTTTTCGGTACCAAATAATAGTACAAATATCTGTTTACGAACCCGAGTCGTGTGTACAATTTTTGAGCCGCAGAATTCGATTCGTTAACAGTCAAATAGGCCTATCTGCACCCTCTGAAATCTCAGTTAGGCGAAAACTATAATTTAGGCTGCGCGCTGCATATTGTTGTTTACAGAACTCGATCTTGTAAGTGTCCAGCGTAAAGAGGCCAAATAGAAATGTTGTTACGGGAATAACCACGAAAAAACGTAGCAGCCATCATAAAAAAGATGTAACTATACAGCCTCTCTTGCTGTGGCCGGTGTCCTCACCGCGACACTATCCGGCGCGGTCAGGAGACACGGCC
>CAYGMR010000675.1:0-2526 GCA_964350725.1 uncultured Ardenticatenaceae bacterium
CCCCGCTTCTTATTACAAGAGAACGGGGCAAAAAGCCCACGATGGGATTTGAACCCATGACCTCATTCTTACCAAGAATGCGCTCTGCCGACTGAGCTACGTGGGCGGACTCTTTATTAAAATGCTCAGTGCCACATGGCACTGAGCATCAAAAACAGTGGGCCAGGTAGGACTCGAACCTACGAAGGCTATTGCCAGCGGAGTTACAGTCCGCCCCCTTTGCCGCTCGGGACACTGACCCTGATAGTAATGTATTCCATCAGATTTGATAATGAAATACATCAAAGCCGACAATGGGACTTGAACCCATAACCTATGCTTTACAAGAGCATTGCTCTGCCAATTGAGCTACGTCGGCATATTATCTGTTAAGCACTATCAGGAATTTGGCTTTTTTAATGTGATAGTTGCGTCACCTTAGACGTGACTATCCCGTACCCTATAAAAGCGCGACGGGTAGTATACCATCCACTCAAATTTCGTCAACTAAATTTAATGGCGAATTCTAAAAAGACTAAGGTTGTGGTTTTGCTGCTATTTTTTAGGTTCACGCACTTCAGTGTTGGTTCTTGAATTTGCTTACTATACAAATACTCAGGTGATCAGGCAAATGAGGATGCATCAGTTTTATCACCTGGATTGTGAGTTAAAAATACGTTGTCCGTGATTTTAATCATTGCGTTATTGCGTTCATTTAAGTTGAAAAATATGATTAAATAAGGCATAATCTTGTCAACCAGATTTATCGTTGCAACCAACGATTGCCCCACAGCGTAGCCAAAGAAGGGTTCAAATGACAGACAAACCATTCCAGACAATTGCCGCCAACGACCGCACCAAATTACTGCAAGTGCTCAAATCGTTGTTCAGTGAATCTGAACTACGTGAAATATGCTTTGATTTAGGCGTCGAATATGCTGATTTACCCGCCGTCGAACGTGCTGGTAAGGCGCGCGAACTTATTCTACATTTGGAGCGTGTTGACCGTCTGCCCGACCTGCTAGAAGTCTGCCAGCGCAAGCGCCCCAATTTCCCCTGGCAAGCCCAAAGCTTTTGGGCGGGCATGGATACCGATGCCAGCCAGATAACCGCTGATGCACCCTACAAAGGGATGGCCTATTTTGACGAAGCGGATGCCCATCTCTTTTTTGGACGTGAAGCGCTAACGGCCGAATTGCTCACGTTATTGGATTCTTACCCATTTTTAGCTGTGATTGGTGCGTCTGGCAGCGGTAAATCGTCGGTGGTACGTGCTGGGGTTGTGCCGGCTCTAAAAGGCAATAGCAAGCTAGCAGAAGGCGTCGATTTGGCGCTCTTGCAAGAATCCTGGCAGATCATCATGATAACGCCGACAGATAAGCCACTGCGTGAGTTGGCCACGGTGTTGACTGCGGAAGTTGACAGCAATATGGCCACGACCCGTTTGATGGATGAGCTGTTAGCAGACGGCCGTAGCCTCGATGTTTTTATGCACAAGAACCAACGTAATGGTGAGCCAAACGGCCGTTTCCTGCTAATCGTTGACCAATTTGAAGAACTATTCACATTATGCCGCGACGAAGAGCAGCGGGGGATGTTTATTGAGAATTTGATAACGGCCGTTACCCCCCAAAGCGGCGGCTCAATCAACCTGATCATCACCCTGCGTGCCGATTTTTACGCCAACTGCTCCCAATACGCAGGCCTACGCAGCGCTTTAGAAACCCACCAAAAATATATCGGCGCCATGAATTGGGCTGAGATGCAGCGCGCCATTGAAGAACCCGCCAAACCAAACTGGACATTTGAACCCGGTTTGGTTGAAATGATCTTGCGTGATGTGGGCGCCACTGAAACCAAACCACCCGATCCCGGCGCACTCCCTCTGTTGTCGCATGCGTTGTTGGAAACCTGGCGGCGGCGCGAAGGGGACAAACTCACCTTTAGCGGTTATGTGGCTGCGGGTGGTGTACATGGCGCGATTGCCGAAACTGCCCAACGTGAATTCGACAACCTCACACCTGATCAACAGACCATTGCGCGTAATATCTTTTTGCGTTTGACTGAACTGGGCACAGGCACCGAAGATACACGCCGCCGTGCTTCCATGCAGGAGATAATCCCCGATGCAGCGCAAGCCGAAGCCGTCAATGGCGTCTTACAAACTTTAGTGAATGCACGCCTACTGACAACAGGCGATAATGAAGTCGAAGTCTCGCATGAAGCGCTTATTCGTGAATGGCCCACACTGCGCACCTGGTTAGACAGCGATCGTGCGGGCCTAAAGATTCAACGAGATTTAACTGAAGCCACTTCTGATTGGCAGGCAAATGAACACAATAAAAGTTACCTGTATCAGGGATTGCGCCTTGACGAAGCAGAGCGTTGGGCTGAATCGCCGCAAGCCACACTTAACAGTGATGAACAAGCCTTTTTGCATGCCAGTCTCAAGGGACGCCAAACTAGGAAATTGTGGCGTGTGGCTGCTGTTGTTGCGGTTATAGTTGTAATTTTATCATTCGCCTTCACCCAAACCAAGGCTGCCCG
>CAYGMR010000676.1:0-2525 GCA_964350725.1 uncultured Ardenticatenaceae bacterium
GCATATAGATTAGCGGCAGATATGTTAGTTGATATCGCTTTAGAGAATGTAGGAGCATATATGGGGTTTAATTTGTATGATGTCGTTCGGCCTATTCTCTTTAATTATCGTCATTGCGTTGAAATTTACCTAAAAATCTTGACCAACTATTCTAAGACAAAGCATAGTATCGAAAGTCTCGTCAACAGTCTTCGTGAAAAATATAAGCCTTTGAAAATCAATGATTGGATGGAGAACCTATTGTATGAATGGAGTAATATTGATGATCGATCGACAGCTTTCCGATATCCTGACACATTTAAGAGTGGGGAATATTGGGTTGACTTCCACCATTTAAAAGCTGTGATGGGAATTCTATGTGATGGTTTTGATGAGTTAACTATGAATAATGCAAGGAGTACAGGCTAATATAGCATGCAGATGATGGGAGCTCCCTCTCGCAACGAGGCCAACAACTTTTTAGATTTGGACAACATGCATTCAATATTTTTCTGTGCAGACCGCAAAATAACTAGGAATTATTCCGATATCATATTGTTCAACCAACCATGTTAAGATATTAGCGAGCTATGACCAAGCGACAAGTAATTTCACGGGTATTCATATTGTGAACAAATATCTACTAATTTGTGATGAACGCGGTACTAAAAGCATAAAGAGTGCCCGGCGTACTTTCACCGTTGGGGGAATTGCGCTTCCCGAGGAGGAACAAACGAACGTAATTGCGATTTGGGGAGACATCAAGCAGAAACTATGTGGTCAAAAAGATATTGAATTGAAATGGAGTCATTTCTTTGTAGGACATCATCAAAAAAGTGGAGAGAATCCACTACTTAACCAAAACCCCTCTAAATGGCGACAAGATGCAATGTGGGCTTTAGAAGAGCTTTTTGGTAAAGTCAATGTTTTTCCAATTACAACGATTATGAGAAAAGATAAGGTTGATGAAGGTCTGCTTGAGTTAACTCGAAAGGGCAAAAAAGTTATTGCTGTTCGTCTTGTGTTAAGTGTACTCCTTGGACAGTTTGCCCTTTACCTACGAGAACATGATGGTAAAGATGGCGAAATTTGGTGTGATCAACTTGGCAGCCAACAGGAACAAGATAGGCTACAAGAAGCTTTTGCTAGCACATTCAACAATTTAGATTATTTGCTTCCTCTTCTACGTCCTTATGTTGAAGCAATAAGTCCTCAACTTTCGTTTTTTGATTCCGTACAGAAACCAATTATCCAGGTAGCAGATTTTGTGTCAGGTGTAATTTGGGCATCGGCTGAAGGTGATAATTGGTTTTTTAGCAAGCTCTTGGAAAAATATGCGCCTGGTAGAAAACGTTCGTATGGCATAGTATTTCTAGAAGCATAATTACAAGTTATAAAAACTTTGGTTGTCACCTAATAAAGCGTAAATCTGATTTGCGGAGCTGGCCTTGTTTGCAATTATTGTACGCACTTTTTGAAGGTATCTCGTTCAAACAGGTTGTTTATTTTCTCGCAAACCGGTATGCAAACGTTATAAAAACAGGAGCGAAAAAGCCAACGGCCGTCTACCAACAAACACAATGAATTCATCAACCGATCTAGAAACCGTCGACAACGCCGTTAAACAATCCAAAAAATACGGTGATACCAGCGAACAAACGATTCGCGAATTGGCGGCCGTGGCGCTGACGCAGCACAAAAAGCCTAAAGCAGCCATCAAAGCGGTGCGTACACGGCTGCACAGCATCATGGCGCCTTATTTGGGTGATCCTGATTATGTGGCGGCGGCAGAACAGTTAACGGCCGTATTTGCCAGCAACGACCCTGCCCAAATCAAAACCACCTGTGAAGGAATCCTCTACACGCATCTCTCCACCCGCGAACGATTGCCGATCATGGTCGATTTTTACGCCCAAATATTTGCGATTACTGGCATCCCGCAGCGTATCCTAGACATTGCTTGTGGACTAAATCCGCTGGCGTTCCCCTGGATGGGATTGCCAAACAGTGTCGAGTTTTATGCCTACGACATCCACGAACCGCGTATCAACTTCATCAATCATTATTTTGACCTACAAGGCTTGCCACAGTTGGCACGTTTGCAAGATGTGGCGCTGCAATTTCCGCAGGAAACGGCCGATGTGGCGTTATTCCTCAAGGAGATGCCCCGTTTTTCACGCAATTATGCTGGCAACGGCCGTGCCTTCCTTGAAGCGTTAAAAGTAGACTGGCTGGTTGTTTCCTTCCCCAGCGTCAGCACGCACGGCGGCCGCAGCCTCGTTAACCGCTACCGTGAATTTTACGCCCAACTCATCGACGGCCACGACTGGCCAACCACCGAACTGATGTTTGACGGTGAGATGGTTTTTTGCTCGAAAAAAGCCAGTCAGCATGTCAGCTAATCAGCACTCAGCTAAAAGCTGACATGCTGAAGTGCTGACTAGCTGACCCGCTCAATCCTTAGAAAATTCGGCTTTATCCCTCCAGTTCACCTATACCGTTTCCGCATATCAGGCCGACATGTTAAAATCGGCGGCATGTACGCA
>CAYGMR010000677.1:0-2507 GCA_964350725.1 uncultured Ardenticatenaceae bacterium
GCCACCCTGCAACGTTGCCACCAACCAGCCCTTTTTCATCTAATTTGCCGGTTCAACATCGACAACACCGCCGAGCGCATTCACTTTCAACAGCCAACGGCTGCCCGGGTCAAAACGCGAAAATTCATCGAAATTGCGGGTGGTATAATGATATGTTTCGCCATCCGCCTGGAATGTAATTGTATAAGTCTCATTGGAATCACCTTGTTGTTGGTCTTCCTCCAAGCGCAAAGCAGGCCATTCAGGATTCATCCCCTCCCCGCTCGCCACAAGCGTATTCACAGGTATCATCTCTAAAGTGGTGTATGAACACATCGCATCATAAACGAGGTATTCACAATCTTGCACCACTTCACCAAAGCCGCTGCCCGCATCAACCGTGTAAGGCGTGCCACAAACTTCCTGCGAATTGGGCTGCTGGGTATCTGAACGCGAACGCACCTCATCACGACAGCTTCCCAATTCAGCATTGGCCGGTATCTCATCACGCCAATCTTGATGGTCAACCGGGGCTAAGCCCAAAACCACAATTTGCCGTTCCCACCCTACATTTGATACCTGTCCGGTCACGTCATCGGTACGGCCGAACATTAGATAAAGTGCCGCAAAACAAAGCACAACCAAAATACCGATGCCTACCAACACAAGTTTATTCAGGCCGCCGCTTTTGGAGGTGGGCGGTGTGGCCGTGGCTGCGGGTGCGGGTGCAGGTTTGGGCTCATGGATATTGGCCCCACAATTTGCACATTTTAAGTTTGTGGCCGGATTGGGCGTCGCGCAAAATGGGCAGACAATATCAGGGGCGGGTTCATCACGATGCGCACCAAGAATGCCGCCTTTCGCACGCGCCGCACCTTCGACCAGGTCAGCGCCACAGCGCAGACATGTTTCTGAACCAGCCGGATTACGTGTGCCACAATAAGCACAATGGATATCGGGGCCAGCTTTAGCCCGCTCGATCACAACTGCATCTTCAATGATCTTTTCTTCAGCGGGCTGCTCAAATTTCACATCCTCTGGTTGAGGGGCGCCACAATGCTTACAAACAGTCGCGTTGCCTTTGTTACGCCCGCCACAAGACGGACAAGTCCATTCCAGCTCCACATAGCCTAGAGATTTTTTAGTCATATTAAATTCACCTAATTAAGAATTTCTTGCGAGGATGGGGATCCATGCCTGCGCAGAAATGACAGTAGTCTATTGTCGCTTCCAACCAGTTCGCAGGATCAATGTATCCACCGGCCAAGCAAAAAAACGTTTGAATGCTAAAACCAATCTTACCGATAATGGTATCACAATTTCACCACATTTTTCTTTCTCAACAATTTGAACGATCTTATTGGCTACCTGCTCCGGTGAAAGTGTTGGGAAAATATTGTCTATTTTAGGCACACGTGCTTCGCTGCCAGGATTGTTTATGAAATAGGATGAACTGACCTTGCCCGGCGCAAGTAAGGTCACACATAAATCGGTGGTGTGGACATCAGCCGCCAGACCCAAACTAAAACCGCGCATGGCCCAACGTGCCGTCGCATAGGCTGTCGCGCCGGGGATGGCCATGTAGGCTGCGACTGAGGTCATATTGATGATATGGCCGCTGTTGCGCGCTAACATGGCTGTTAAAAAGCCATAGGTCATGCCATACGCTGCGTGGTAGGGTAAGGTCATCATTTGTCTGGCTTCAGCAGGTGTGACTTCATCAACGGCGCGCCATTGGCCACTGCCAGCATTGTTGATGAGCACGTCTGGTGTGCCCAGTTCTTGTTGGATGCTGGCTGTGATGTGGGCAACGGCCGTTTCATCCCCCAAATCCACCGCATACACAACGGCCTGTTCGCCCGCAGCCTCAATTCTGGCAGCCACCGCTTCCAATTTAGCTTGCGACCGTGCCAATAAAACAACACGGCCCCCCTTCTTTGCCAATGCTTCGGCCGCCGCGGCACCAATACCGCTTGATGCGCCCGTAATGACGATTAATTTACCTTGAATATTCATTCTCGCATACCCATAGCCGTTTATTATGCAAAACAATGTGCTAAAATGAAACAATCTTCAAAAAGAGGTACATTTATCATGGCACATATAGTTAGCATCGTTTATCAACCCGTTGACCAGCCTTATCCCGAAGGCCATTTTGATGATTTTATTCGGGTGCCGGTAGAAACGGCCGTCTTAGAAGCCGATCATGGCATCAAAGGTGACCGTAAAGCTGGACGGAATCCTAAACGCCAAATCAACCTCTTGTCAACCGATTGGCTGGCGGCCAAAGCAGCCAGCGGTCACCGAACCAATCCCGGCGAATTTGGCGAACAGCTCATCGTCAGCGGTTTAGACTTTGCAGCTTTACCAGCGGGCACCCAACTTCAGCTTGGATCAGACGCTGTTGTCGAAATCACATTCCCCCGCATCGGCTGTACTCGCCTTGAAGCCGCACAAGCCAAAAAAGGGTTAAACGGTCAGGAGATCGGCCTGATGGTCAAGGTCATCGAGGGTGGTAATATCCACAC
>CAYGMR010000678.1:0-2497 GCA_964350725.1 uncultured Ardenticatenaceae bacterium
ACGTATTGGCCAACGCTTGTGTCACCTCTGTTTCTTGATAAACGCCCAGATCGAGGAGCTGCTGCCCAACCTGCCGCACAATGTTGTAGTTAACCCGCTCCCAATGAAAGACGCGCCCCAACCAGCCGCGCCAACTACTTTGCCAGCCGCCTATCAGGCTGATCAATAGAAAGAGCATAAAGAGAACGGCCGTAGGCGGAAACGGCAAATCGCGGATCAGGTGCGGTGACTGCCAAAATAGCAACGCCGTACCGGCATTGGACAGAAAACCGCTGACAGCCAATACCAATGCCAAAAGCAGCCACCTTTCGGCTCCGGAAAAAGTACGATAGCGCAAACTAATGGCAGCAAAGGCAAAGGGTACAACCAGGGAGAGGTAGCGTGTATCAGCCAATGATTGCAAAAAAAGAATGGTATCGTTTGTGCCCAAAGCGCTATGTACAGCAAACCAGACGACTGGCAGAAACAGGAGGAAGGCCAGCAGCATAATGCGAGCTTCTTCTTGCGCACGTGATTTTCCGGAACTGAACAGAGCTTCCCCAAGAGTACGCCCCATGATACAGGCAACTCCTATAATAATGAGGTATTGAAAATTCTGGAACCACATACCATCCATCCACTGAGCCAAAGGGGTAGACCCTTCAAGCCATACTATGATTTTGCTGATGAAGTAGAATGCATACAATAGTGTTGCCAGCACATAAATAAATGGCATAAGCCAATGCATCAGACGCGGCCATCTGGGAAATGGAAAGTAAAAGGCTAAATGGATTAATAAAGCGCCGATGAAGGTGGCGGTCAGCGATTGTAATGGATTGATGAATACCACAATGTTTTTTTGCCAAGAACCAAAGCTGAACAGAGACCCCCGTATTACTAACCCAACAAACGCCATAGCACATAAGACAAGCACAACCATGCGTTGTTTACCGATCCCTTCTGAGGCTCGGTACAAAATAATGGCTAACAGCCAGTAACATGCAGCTACGATAACAGGCATCAATGCCAAGTCACTATAATGAGCCCAGGAGAAAATTTCTAAAAGAACTGGAAAAGTGATTATGTGTCCCTCCCGTACCACGGTCATATTGACGTATGTTTGTCCCTGATCCCAGGCCGTTTGATACAACAAAGATTCTTGGACAGGTATTGTTATGTTATCAAAAGGAGTATCATTAATCTGGATTAAGATGTCACTGAGACGGGGGTAATCCCCTGTTGTATTCCACCACCATGAGGGAGTATTCCATTCTATCTCCATGCGGGTATGGACGGGGGAGTAGTATGTAGTAAAGCCTGGAAACGGCCGTCCCACATCAGAAGCCAAACTAAGCAGGCAAATTAACCCGTAGGCAATCGAACCCACGATCATCCACCCTAACCAATCTTTATACCAGCGTTTTATGACCATGGTTTAGGGTGTGCGAATATCGTGCAGTAGGCAGGTTTTTATGAGGATGGGCAACGGCCGTAAGCCCACATCATCTTGTTTCATATCGCTCAATCCCAGTTTAAGATAGATACGCGCGATGACGTTATCCACACTGCCTTTACTCAAATTCAGCCGCTGGGCGATTGTGTCGGGAGCATAAGCTGCCGCCAACAAGTGGGCGATTTCTGTTTCGCGCGGTGAAAGGGTGTCAAACCCAGCTAAGGCCTGGTCGATCCAATAGATTTCTTGGGGATCGAAATGGGTGCGAACGGCCGTTTCTAACACATACCGATTAACCAATTCAGATTGGAAGATGGTGCGGCCAGCCTGTACCTCTTGCAGCGCAAAATTCAGACGGCTCATATCACCCCCTTTGTGTAAAAAGGCGATGCTGCGCATAAAGCGCTGTGCCATCTGGATCACCTCGCGTTCATATTCCTGATGTGCCGACAGCAGCACAATGCCCATCGTGGGAAACGCTTTTTTGATCCGTTGGGTCAGGGCGAGTCCATGTGGTTCGGGGGTTGCATCGCCAACCTCAGCTGGAGTGAGCGGCAGGCGGATATCGATAACGGCCGTTGGCGGCGGCTGGTTGACCACCATCTCCCACGCCGTTTGCACATCCCCGGCTGCACGCGGCATATAGCCTAACCCTTGCAGGTAGGTGCTTAAACCGCTGCGGGCAAACAGATCATCATCAATCAGTACGATATCTTGCTTCATTGTTTTTTAAACCATGTTTCTTTACGAACAATATTCCCACCATCGATTATAGGCGGTATGTGTATTTTTGCACCATTCTGCCATGAGTAATTGCACGTATTATCACAGGGAAGCTTGTTATGATATTGTGTGTTGTTTTCTGGATGATTCAAATCTGATTTGAATCATCCAAGAGTACCTTTCAGCCGTTTTTGGTATTTGTTGCTGATTTTATGGCAATGGGAGGAAATGGGGGTGGAGTTTTGGCAAGTGTGCAGGGATTTTGCCTGCACACTTGTTGATTTATTGTTGTTCTTGCTTTAGTTTCATAAGAGGCGTATCAGCATAAAAAAATGTTATTGA
>CAYGMR010000679.1:0-2496 GCA_964350725.1 uncultured Ardenticatenaceae bacterium
CCTAGGATTTCTGGTGATAGAGTGACAACATGCTCTGGAAATACCTTTGAATACGAAAATTTTGGTGACTGATAATAAGGGTAAGGCTGTCCACAAACCAGACCTAATGCCAGCGCCACCTGGTTGTCTTGGTCAATAATTTGTTCTTTATCCTGCATAGTCGGGAACCAGGCATACAGATCAAGGGTGATTGTCCCGCTAATTGTTTCGATATTTTGATACTGCGAAACTCTAGTCCGTTGTTCCCACTCATCCAAATCAGCAAATGCACCACTTGATGTAGGATTTGTCCAGCCCCCAACAAGGGTATAAAGTTGGCTGTGTATGGGGAGCAGGTGATGCTGGACAATCGCTTGTGCCTTAGGTTCGGCCTCGGTAAATTGGGGAGGCGCAATCACTTCCACAACTTCCACTGTTTCGGTCTCCGGATCAAATACACAAACCTCAGCAAAATCGGGAACTTTTAGCGCGATGTTCTCAAAAACCCGGTAAAAATAGATATCGGATGAATTATTGAGCGGTGCTGAATTCTCGAGACTAGCAATAGTGAGTATCTGCGAATCAGGTGGAAACTGAGCTAACGTTCTTGGTTCGACAATTATCTTCACTGTTTCTTCGCCATTGCCCTTTTGAACCTCCATCTTGTGTACAGCCAACAGATTCGAGAGATCGCTTCCCCGATCAACAGCATCTAAATCCAGACGACTTCTTAATTGAATCATCAAAGTCGCAGCGGATTGTGATTGAAGGCTGTATTGTACTCGCAAGGTTACGGTGTTTGTATCAACCGGGATTTGGCTGTCGACCACAGGTGAAATCAAATCGATCTTTATCCAATCATCCGCATGTGCTTGAGCGGCAGTGGGAATAGACCAGGCCGGAAATAAAAGAGACCGGGTTAGCGTATAACGATTTCTTATAAACAGTGACGCTGCCAATAAAAGAAACAGCAGTCCCACAAATATAAAGATTGTCTTGTGTTGTAATTTTCTGTTCATACCTTTCAATATGAGAAACCTTATACTCTTATGGCAGCGATTCGGCAATGCGCAGTGCCTCTGTTTGAGAAATCGTGCCCGCCAAAACATAACTGATTCCATTTTTTTCCCAGATTAATAAATTGACAGGCAGCCATTCTTTGTTGGTCAAATCAGTCATGGCTACTTCGGACAACCAGCCTCCAGTTTGCCCGTGAACCATGACCGGCTCTATCGATCGATCAGAAGAGGCGACAACGGCAAACCCCTCATCCTGGTAAATTTCGTTGTCTAGCTGAACCTGAACCAGCCGCAATACACCATTGTCTGGTCCTTGATACCACAGGTCGGCCATCAGTTCGGTGGCGTAAATGTGATCAAACTGGTAGTCAGGCGGCAGATAGGTTGGTTGTTGAATGAGATAGGAGACGGTGTTTTGGGCCTGTGTCAGGTCTGAAAACAGATAGGGTTGGTCTTCGGGGTCAGCAACGGCCGTTTCCCCTCGCCGCTCTATCGAAATGATAGTGCCATCCTGATCGCGCACGACTTCAAACATATTATCGTTTTGCAAACTGGTGCGTCTTAAGGAAGTCTGACCTAACGACATGACCCTATCATAAATCTGCTGCACGGTGCGTGCCGCAGCGGCATACTGCTCTGGCCCAGCAAGAATTGCAGTAAACAAAATGACCGCTAAAATGACTGCAATCACTGACGCCACTCGTCTGGCAGCAAAGCTAGAGAACTTGTTTGTGCGGGCGGGCTGCGCAATTTGCTGTAATAGACGGCGGCGCAGCTGTGGACGTTGTTGGCTTTCTGTGCTGAAATCAACGGTCGTTAACATGGCTGCAAATTCAACAGTTGCCACATAATCCGCTGTCGCTTTTTGAGGTATTGTCGACTCCTTTCCTGCCAGCAGTCGATCCACATCTTGATTAAATTGCCGGATTTTTTGTCTTTCGTTCATAGCCTATTCCTCTACAATTAACAGATCGCGCAGCCGCTGTACTGCCCGGTGTATAATCACACCCACATTGCTTTCGCTGAGGCCGGTTATGTTGGCAATATGTCGGTTTGTCAGGCGTGCGCCAAATTTGAGTGCCAGCAATTCTTGGTCTCGGGATCGCAGCGAGGTAAGCGCCTCTAACAGTTTTTGCTCTGTTTCCCGGTGAATGACCGTGGTTTCCGGATCAGATTTGGGGCTGGGCCAGGAATACAATTTATCAAGTGGCAGCCAGCGTCGAATCCGTTGGCGTCGATAATAATCTCGGACTGCATTGCGAGCGAGTGTAAAGAGCCAGGGCGCAAAAGCCCCTTTTTGAGATTGGTAAGTGTCTAATTTACGCAGGGCAGTCTCAAATATATGAGCCGTGATGTCATCAGCGGTGGCCGCATCTTGTACCCGGTAGCGTACATAGTTGTAGACCGGAGCAAAATAATGATCGTAAATGTCGCCAAAAGCCGCCGGATCGATGCAAGCTTGGGCAATTAAAGATTGTTCATCTGTGTAAACAAAGGC
>CAYGMR010000680.1:0-2481 GCA_964350725.1 uncultured Ardenticatenaceae bacterium
TACCAAATCGCGCTACTTGCAACCCGACAGAAAGAACATTGCCGAACTACTAGGTCCATAAATGCGCTATCTGCTTACATCGTTAGCGGTAGGACGGCCGTTATCAAAACCCCACGCGCATCAGAAACGATCATGACAGACCCACCCAATTCATCCGCTCTGGTTTGCATGGATGTTAAGCCAATCCCAGCTTGATAGTTAGCTGGCAATCCAAGGCCATCATCTTCAATTTTCAAGATGAGTTCATCTTCAACAAACATGCGCACGCTACAGTTTTCTGCCTGAGCGTGACGCAGAGCGTTGGTAAGCGCTTCGGTGACAATGCGATAGGCGGCGACTTCAACCGCAGCGGGCAAAGGGGGCAGTTGCGCGGGTGCTGCTAATGTAATTTTAGGACGGCCGTTCCCTTGCGAGACCACTATCTGTTGTAACGCAGATAATAACCCCAGCTGGTCAAGGGCAGCAGGACGTAATCCATCAACGACACGCCGGATTTCTTGAACGGCCGTTTGTGACTCTGCTTTCATCTCTGCCAACAATATTTCTGCCCGCTCTGGATCCCTTTTGAGTAGGTTTTGAGCCGCACCGACTTTGATAGTCATCGAGGCCAATTGTGGTCCCAGGCCGTCGTGTAAATCACGCCGCAAGCGACGACGTTCTTCCTCGCGGGCTTTCACCAAATGTTTGCGTGAACGTTGCAGCTGATCGGTCAGGCGGGCAACATAAACGGCCGTGCCTGCCTGGCGGGCTACATTGTGTAACAAACGTTCTTCGTCGCTTGTAAACGGCTCTTTGGCTGTGCGTTGGGCTACAGCTAAATGCCCAATAGCCTGCGCCTGGTAAATCAGTGCAAATGTTTGAGGGGCATAGGCAGGCGGCTCGCCAGCTTGGGCAACGACTTCATTGCTATCCGTTACAATGGCCACATAGGGTAATTTGAGGGTTTGAGCGATGGTTTGGGTGAGGGCGGATAAGGTATCTGCGGGAACGGCCGTGTTTTCCAACTGTTTGCCTAACTCTAACATTACAGCAAAGGGATCATTGCGCTGCCCATACATGAGCCGGTTGACCATCCGTTGTAGGCGGCGACGCAAAGGATCAAAGAGCACAGCAATCAAGCCAGTTGCCAATACAGATAAAAACAGATTATTGCCGGATTGAAATAACGTGCCCAAAATGCCGACGACCAAGACATACAAAAGAATCACGAGAACTGTCAATCCGCCAAAGACCAACGTTCTGTTCAAGACAACATCAATCTGCCATAAGCGATCATATAAAATGGCAACGGCAATGGAAAGTGGTAATAATGTTGACGTTATCAAGGCCCCTAACAAGGTAATCAAGGCCATGGTTGATTCAGGCAACAATGGGTTGCCTGGGGTGTTTAACCAGAACACAACCCAACCAAACCAGACAAATTGCACGCCAAATGCCACCAAGAGCCAACGGGTTTGCCGCCGCTGCACGCGGTTAGACAAATAGCGATACCGGTAAACTTGGCTAACCATTCCAGCCAGCAAAACGGCCGTTACCAAGAAAACAAAAGTGAAATACCCTTGTTCATCCAGAGATGCATCAGGTCGAGCGAAACGGACAATAGCAAACATGGGGAGTGGCAACACAAATAGCGTGAGTAATAAAATGCTGCGCCATTTCCATGAGCGCGGTACAAAGTGGCCTGTGGGGAAGATAAATGGGAAAAAGAGGAGAACAGCCAGACCTAAAAAAGAAAGTGCTTCTTCAATGGCTGTTGGATTGCTATTTCCTACGTTTACACCAAAAGGAGCAATTAACAGCAAAAAGGCGGCATACAGTGCCATGCGCTCATTCCGTCTGCGCCAGAAGATGAGACCAGCCGTTGCTATACTAATTATCAGCGTCCAAATGCCATTGACGACGACGATGCGCACAATATTTTCAGTGACGTTAGCAGATAAACCACGAGTGCTTTCCTGCACCAACCATTCGCGCAGCATTTGTTGTGTCAACTGTTCAAACGATAAGAGGCTGGAAACCGTTTGCCACATTGCATACACCAGTAGGATCACCCATGCCGCTTGAGCCAAGCGTATGATCACAGAAGCGGGAGGGCTTTCTGCTGTTTGGGGATTGGTTTCTTGTAAATGGGGGACAGGCAATTTTTGATCGACCCAAGTTTGAAGTCTGCCGTAAATGGGACGAACTAGCAAAACAACCACAGCCAAGGCCAGAGCAGGCACATACCAGTTAGTCGCAGAGGGCAGCAACACACCAGCCAAGCCCACACTGAACCCGTAAATGAGCATAATAACGGCCGTTAACACCCCATACAAAAACGCCCGATTGATCCACCAATCCACTTCCCACAACTTATAGCGGGTGATGGAAATGGCTAACGTAATGGGCAGCAGTGTGGGCACAATCGTTTCTACAATGAGGGAAATGAAATGGCGCGTGGCCGCATTGCCAATATTGAATCCTTCTAAAATAAACCAGAGA
>CAYGMR010000681.1:0-2464 GCA_964350725.1 uncultured Ardenticatenaceae bacterium
CTGTAGTCTCCAATTGTAAAGCAAATTATGCAGACTCTGAACCACGCCCATTTTCGTCCAAAAAGCAGATTTTTCCTGCGCTAACGCCCAAATTCCCACCGCTCCAAATTCCCACTTGATCAAATCCAAGCAAAGCCTATACTTATTGCATGCAACAATTTCCACCACCCGGGTTCATCCCCACAAAGTCAACTATCGCTGGCATTGAAGTGTATAAACCAGCACCAAAACGTGAGAAATATCAAGAAGCTGTCTTATTCCAATGTCCACAATGTGGCGGACAAACGGCGTTTAGCGCGGCTGATGGCGGCTTGATTTGTGAAGGCTGTGGCTACCATGAAGCACCCGCCAAAGAAGTAGTTGGACGACGTGCTGAAAGTTTTTCGTTTAATGTCCCGACTGTCCACCAAGCGTCACATGGCTGGGGCGTTGAACGCAAAGAAATGCAATGCCAAAATTGTGGCTCGCAAATTTCCATTGAGGCGGGTGCTTTAACATCAGCCTGCCCTTTTTGTGCATCGAATAATGTCATCCACCATAAAAAACCACAAGATGTTTTACGGCCGCGTTTTTTGATTCCTTTTAAGGTTGACGAAACCCAATGCCACCGAATCGCGCGTGACTGGTTGGGCAGCAGTTGGATGGTGCCCAAGGTTTTACGCAAAGTGGCGGCCGTCGACACCTTCACACCGCTCTATTTGCCATTTTGGACATTTGGCGCAACGGCCGTTGCCAGTTGGAAAGCACAAGTCGGCCACACCAAAACGCGCCGCGACAGCAAAGGGCGCACGCACACAACCACCGTTTGGCGCTGGGAGTCGGGCCATGTCAACCGCACGTTTGCAGATATGCTGGTGCGTGGCACCAATCATGTCAGTCTACATCTGCTGGAACAAATCGATAACTATAAACTGGACGATTTAGCCGCATATGAAGCCAAATATTTGGCTGGCTCACAAGCACAAGCCTACGAAATCCCGCTGGAAGAAGCGTGGGAACAGTCACGCCACACCATGCGCGAAACCACAAAATCTGCCTGTCGATCGCAAGCCTCGACCAACAAAATCCGCAATTTTAGTATGCAGCTCGATTTTAGTGAAGAAAATTGGCGTTATATTTTACTGCCAGTTTACATTAATACGTATTATTACAACAACGAACCCTTTCAACTGCTGTTAAATGGACAAACCGGCGAAATCGCGGGGCAGCGCCCTGCCGATTGGCGCAAAGTGGGTTTGGTGGCGGCGGGTTTATTCATCCCCGCGATTTTGCTTTTCCTATTCCTGCTTATTTTTATGATCGATGCCTTAGAAGGTGGCGGTGGTATTATGGTCGCGGTTTTATTCGGATTGGCAATTATTGTGGCGATTTACTTTGCCAATCAAGCCCACAATTTGGACAAGGTATAGCGCTATGGATGAATTATTAACACAATGGCAACGGCCGTTGCAAGCTGCCATTTGTGAAAAATGTGATTGGATTTATTTGACTGAAGCTGAAGCTACGGCCGTTGCTTGCCCCCACTGCTATCAAGCCCAACTCACACCCCTGGCATCAGAAGATTTACCTACAATCCACCCACCTGAATTAGTCGCCCAATTCGTGGTGCCAGCAGAGAATGTGCGCAAGCGTTTGGATCAATTTGCCCGATCAATCACCTTAGCACCGCCAGACCTAAACACCGACAATTTGGTCACACGGCTGCGGAAAATCTATGTACCGATTTGGTTGGTTGATAGCAGTGTGGCTGCCAATTGGCAAGCCGAAATGGGCTTTGATTACGAAGTAGTCAGCCACAAAGAACGTTATGCGGGGGGGAGTTGGCAAACATTTGAGGAAACCGAGACCAAAGTTCGTTGGGAACAACGCCTGGGGCAATTAAAACGGCGCTACACAAATATCCCAGCGCTTGAAGAACATGCTGTTTTAGCAAAGAAAATGGGTGCCTTTGATCTGAAAGGGGATGCAGTCCAAACATATCAACCTCAACACATCGAAAATATTCTTGTCCGTTTACCCAACCGTGATACGGCCGATGCGTGGAGCGATGCCGAACCCCGTTTCCAAGAAAACGCAACCAAGGAATGTCAAAAAGCAGGTGCAGGTGATCATATCCGTGAATTCAAATGGTCCCCAGATTTCAGCGACCACCATTGGACACAACTACTTTTGCCACTCTACTCAACCTGCTATTATGATGATGACAATGTCGCACGACCGATTTTGTTAAACGGCCGTACCGGTCAAATCGATGGCATCAAACGGGCTTCGATGCGGCGTGCCAAAAAAATCACCCGCATTTTAGCCATTTTGGCCGCACTATTTTTTGTTATCGCCCTGGCTTTGCTTTTTTACCGGCCTGGTTTCGCCCTCTTGTTGGGCATGTTAACCATTGCAGTTGGCATCGGTGCAATCACACCCATCGCCATTGTTTCACAATTCAACCGCCGCCAGCAAAGTGACA
>CAYGMR010000682.1:0-1201 GCA_964350725.1 uncultured Ardenticatenaceae bacterium
GTATTCGCTGTAGTCTCCAATTGTAAAGCAAATTATGCAGACTCTGAACCACGCCAAAATTCTTAACTTTACGCGGCTTGTGCCAATGCTTGGTCCAAATCCCACAAAATGTCATCAATATCTTCAAGCCCCACACTCAAACGCACAAAATCGGCCGTGACACCTGCTGTTTGCAAATCTGCATCGCTGAGTTGGCTGTGGGTTGTCGATGCTGGGTGAATCGCCAAACTTTTGGCATCACCCACATTAGCCAGATGGCTAAATAGCTGCAAACTGTTGATGAATTTTTCACCAGCAGCACGTCCGCCTTGAATACCAAACCCCAGGATAGCACCTGCGCCCTTGGGCAAATATTTCTTGGCATTTTCATGATCTGGGTGACCCGCCAAGCCAGGATAAGAGACCCAGGTCACGTCTGGACGCGCTTCCAGGAATTCGGCAACTGCTTGTGCATTACTCACATGGCGCTCGATACGCAGGCTTAGGGTTTCAAGCCCTTGCAAAGTTGTCCAACTGTTAAACGGTGCCTGGCAAGCGCCAATATCACGTAACGTTTGCACACGCGCCTTAAGAATGAAGGCAGGCGGGCCCAAATCAGCATAAACCAGGCCATGATAAGAGGGGTCTGGCGTGGTGAAATTGTCGAAACGGCCGCTTGTCCAATCAAAGTTACCGCCATCAACGATCACGCCACCGATGGTGGTACCATGGCCACCGATAAACTTGGTAGTGGAATGGGTAACAATATTGGCACCCCATTCAAATGGGCGACATAAATAAGGTGTGGCAAAGGTGTTGTCAATGAGCAAGGGGATATTGTGCGCCTGGGCAATGGCAGACACTTCTTCAAAGGGGAAAATGGTGATATCCGGGTTGCCTAAAGTTTCGCCATAAATGATTTTTGTATTCGGCCGTATCGCGGCAGCAAAAGCATCAGGGTCACGCGGATCAACAAAAGTGACCTCAATGCCCAGGCGTGGCAGCGTGTAACTAAATTGATTATACGTGCCACCATACAAACGGCTGCTGCTGATAATATGATCACCAGCCGCACATAAGGTCAAAATTGCCATCGTTTGTGCAGCATGGCCGCTGCTGGCACCCAAGCCCCCCACGCCGCCTTCCAAATCAGCGATGCGTTGTTCTAACACATCTGTCGTCGGGTTCATGATACGGGTATAGATGAACCCGACGACAGATG
>CAYGMR010000682.1:1211-2456 GCA_964350725.1 uncultured Ardenticatenaceae bacterium
TATCTTTGAACTGATAACTGGTTGTTTGGTAGATCGGCACTGCACGGCTGCCAGTCGTGGTATCGGGTTGTTGCCCTGCATGTAATTGACGGGTGGCAAATCCAAATTGACGCTTATTTTCACTGTTACTCATGATGATAAATTCTCCTAAAATAATGAACTGAATATAAAACAAAAAACCTCTGTTTTATCAGAGGCGGGGAGAATAAATCTGGAGTTTTTCTGTGTTGGTGCACACAACACATCTATGAGCGGGAAGGGCTTACTGTCTTCTCTCATCTACCAGAATTATTCTGCCGGAATTGGCACCATGGCATTAATCTTGATGATTTAATACCGGGTTGCCGAGGTTTCTAAGGGCCGTTCCCTCCACCTCTCTGGATAAAAGTGACACTCTATAAAGTTGTTGTAAAAAACTATAAGGGGCAACGGCCGTTTTGTCAACTGTTGACTTTGCATAATTGGGGCTTGATTTGTTTGTGAACTTATGCTACTCTGTTGAGCAATATTTGAGGAAACTGATGCAACAAACAATTGTCAACTCACGCTTAAGCAATCTCTTACTTGGCCCAAATGGTCGTTATCGGAGTTTGCCTGGTTGATAAGTTAGCATCACTTTCGTTTTATCAGCATATTAAGCCACAGGCACTTCGGTCCTGTGGCTTTTTTTTATTTACTGATTTTAATTCCGAAAAATTGTTGCCGATTACCTAACCGCCGTGCAATCGAAAAGAAAATGAAAATCATAACCATACCATCTCACTATCTCGTCTTAATCAACCCGACACCGGGGTCGTAAACGGCCAAGGCGCATGTCTGGCGTCTGTCCGGTGTCGGGAATCAACGGAAAGACCAAACAAGTTTTTATTTGGGCCACAAATTGGCACAGATTTAATCCGTGCTAATCAGTGGCAAAAACACAATTGAAACAAGGACTTTGAGATGACTCAGCAAAACAAACAAACTTATGATTTTGAGACAAACGAACAAAAATGGCGGCCTTATTGGCAGGAAATCGACCTATACAAAACGGGTAACGATGTCGATAAGCCAGACATTTACATTCTAGATTTTTTCCCTTATCCATCCGGCGATGGCCTATCGGTTGGCCATTGTCGTAATTACATTCCCACCTGTGTGAGCAGCCGCTTTTACCGTATGAATGGCTATAACGTACTGCATCCAATGGGTTGGGATGCGTTTGGCCTTCCTCCCGAAAATTACGCCATTTTTCATGGGATTCAC
>CAYGMR010000683.1:0-778 GCA_964350725.1 uncultured Ardenticatenaceae bacterium
CAAAAGGGGCGATTTATTTCCATTTTCCCAATAAAGAGCGACTGTTTATTGCTTGAGTTGACCAATTTGCTGATTTGTTAGAGCGTCGGGTTGTTGAGGCGATTCAGGTTGAAGAAAAGGGGATGGGGCGTGTGCGCGTGGCTTTAGAAACCTGTTTGCAGACCTTCGGTAGATACCGACGACCGGCTAAGATCTTGTTGGTTCAAGCTGTGGGTTTGGGGACGACGTTTGAAAATAAACGCAACGAAGTTAATGATCGTTTTGCTGAATTGATCGCGGTTTATTTGCAAGAATCTGTCGAGGTTGGTGATATTGAACCCGTGGATATTGAAATTGTAGCGTATGCATGGATGGGTGCGATTTACAATTTGGTGATCCGCTGGGTGAATACGGGCGAGCCAGAGCCGGATCGCATATTGGATACCTTGGTGCCGATTTTATTGAAAAGTGTGGGGTATGAGGGATAGCACAACGGCCGTTTCACAAACTATCGACAATCTATGGCTCGCAAACACAAGCCTTCAACCTGGACAAACAAGTTTGTTGTCGCCAACTGAAGGGACATTGGTCAGCGTGTCAATGGCTGCGTCTGGGCTAACGTTGAGTGGTTTTTTGGGACAGGCGTTGGGTAAGGAGCGATTTTTCTGGCAAAGTGGGCAAGAACAAACGGCATATGCTGGTTTTGGCATGGCAGCGGAGATGATGGCCTGGGGCAACGGCCGTTTTAAATCCATAAACCAAAAAGCAGAACAGCTTTTTGCAGGCGTTCACATTGCAG
>CAYGMR010000683.1:788-2450 GCA_964350725.1 uncultured Ardenticatenaceae bacterium
CACCAGCTATGGCCGCGCCACGTTTGTTTGGTGGCTTTGCTTTCCGTGATGATTTTACGCCGGATAATACGTGGGCTGTTTTTCATCCGGCCCATTTCGTTTTACCCCATTACCAACTTGCGCAAACACCTACAGAATCTTGGCTGACCATGAACGTGATTTTGCCTCCTGAGGAAAATCCTAATGAGATTTTGCCACAATTGAGGGCGGCATTGGCGCTTCGGTATCAGCAACTGTTGGTTGATTGTGCAAAAACTGCCGTGTATGAATTTCCGGCATTAAACCAAATGACTTATCCCATGGATTATGCCGATTGGGAAAAGATGTTGAATGCTGCAATCGGTCAAATGCAAACAAGTTCGTTGGAAAAGGTCGTGTTGGCGCGGGTATGTGAAATCTGGCTGCAAGATCGTGTGCGTGTTACGGCCGTACTGGATCATCTCAACCAGAATTATCCTGAATGTTACCGCTTTTTGTTTGAACCTCGGCCGTATCATGCCTTCTTTGGGGCGACGCCAGAATTGTTGGCACGTGTCGACGGCCGTATCTTACAGACAATGGGATTAGCTGGTTCGATGCAGCGGGGTGGAAATTCACAAGAAGATGAACAATTTGCCTTGGCATTGTTAAATAGCAGAAAGGATCAGCACGAACATGCGCTTGTGGTAGATGCCTTGCGGCGGCGTTTAGTACCCATCTCAGCAGATCTTGATATACCCCAAGTGCCACAAATTTATACGTTGAGTTATATCCATCACCTGCATACGCCGGTTCGCGCCACTTTGCACAGCCCAATGGGTATTTTGCCATTGGTGGCGCTGCTGCACCCAACACCCGCATTAGGTGGTGCACCACGCGCAGACGCTTTGGAGTTTATTCGACGGGCAGAACCGGTGCCGCGAGGTTGGTATGCGGCACCAATTGGTTGGATCGACCATAAACTTGATGGTGAATTTGGTGTTGCAATTCGATCAGCGGTTAGTCAGCGGCGGCGAGTCTGGTTGTATGCCGGTGCTGGCATTGTGGCCGATTCGGAACCACAACGCGAATGGGATGAAACAACATTGAAATTGCAGCCAATGTTAAGGGCTTTGGGCTTATGAATCCAGCAACGGTTTGGGCCACCACTTTTGTAAATGAATTAGCAGCAGTAGGTTTAACGGCCGTTTGTATTGCTCCCGGGTCACGTTCCACACCCTTAACACTTGCTTTTGAAGCTCATCCGCAGATTGCTGTATATTTGCATTTGGATGAGCGCAGTGCTGGCTTTTTTGCATTGGGGATGGCCGCGGCGGGTGACGCGCCTGTGGGATTAGTGTGTACATCAGGAACGGCCGTTGCTAACTTTATGCGCGCCGTGGTTGAGGCCACTATGTCGCAGGTGCCATTGTTGATCCTGACTGCCGATCGCCCGCCAGAATTGCGCCATAGTGGTGCCAACCAGACCATTGATCAGGTCAAGTTTTTTGGAGACCAAGTGCTTTGGTCCGCTGATGTGGCCTTGCCGCAAGAAGATACACCTGCCGTTGCTTTGCGAAATTTGCGCTCGTTAGCGGCGCGTGCTTATGCAATCGCCGCTGGCTTGCGTAAAGGCCCCGTCCATCTTAATTTTCCATTTCGTAAACCGCTTGAGCCAGATGGTGAGATTGAGTATCCTGCAAA
>CAYGMR010000684.1:0-2443 GCA_964350725.1 uncultured Ardenticatenaceae bacterium
CCGTTGACACATCAATTGAGCCTACGTACAATCGCACTTTTGAAAAATGAGAAAGGTTATATACAATGCGATATTTAATTACTGGTGCTTTAGGACAGTTGGGACAAGCATTACAGTCGGAGTTGCACGGCAAAGAATTAGTTTTAGTCGACTTACCAGATACCGATGTCAGCGAGCGTGAGGCAATATTTACGGCCGTTTCTACCCACAAACCGGACATCATCATCCACTGTGCAGCCTATACAAACGTAGACGGCTGTGCGCAAGACCCACAGTTAGCTTACAAAGTTAATGGCCTTGGCACACAAAATGTGGCGCTTGCCTGTCAAAAGTTTGATATTCCCATGGTGCATGTCAGCACAAATGAGGTTTTTGGTGGCGACCACACAACAGGCTATGAAGAATGGATGCCCCTGAATCCGATTAACGCCTACGGCCGTTCCAAAGCTGCCGCCGAAAGCCATGTACGTTCTATCCTCAACCGCTACTACATCGTGCGCACAGCGTGGTTATATGCACCAGGTGGACGCAACTTTATTCATGCCATCCATAATCGCGCCCAAAAAAATGGCGGAATCCGCGTGGTCACAGACGAGATTGGTAATCCAACATATGTGGTTGATCTAGCACAGGCAATCGTCAAATTGCTCAAAAGCGAACAATTCGGTACGTATCATTTTGTTAACTCGGGTGCCTGTTCGCGCTGGGAATTTGCAAACGAAATCCTGCGCCTGGTAGGCTTATCTGCCCAAGTCGAAAACAGGCCGATCCTTAGCAGCGAATTTCAGCGGGCTTCAACACCCCCTCCCTATGGAGAACTCCATAATATTGCTGGGGCTGCGATTGGTATTACGTTACGGCCGTGGCAAGCTGCCTTGGCCGAATATGTCGAGAAATATATTTGAGAATGGGCACTAAGCGCCTACATCTTTTGCCAGGCTGTGCTGACAAAACGAAAGGCTAAAGCCAATAAGCGAAAGAACAAAAGGACACTGATACGGACAAACACGGATGAAAAGGTTTTCTTATCAGTGTTCGCCCGTATCAGTGTCCAAAAAACATCGACAACTTTTTGTCGATATTGGGGCGTAAGCGCCTAAAAGGTTGGCAAGCCCAAATCCGGCATTGGCTTGCCCGCAAGAAATGCATCCAACGCCGCTCGTGTCGCGTCGCGATCATCCCAGGGGAATTCGGTCGTACCAAAACACATCGATTGTTCGTGCCCTTTGCCACATACGATTACCACATCACCCGCACGCGCCAGTGACAAAGCAAAATAAATTGCATGACCACGATCTGGCACACGCCAGAAATTTTCGCCTTCAACAGCGCCTTGACTGCGGCAGCCCAAACTCATCATTTCCAAAATGTCATCTAATGATTCTGTGCGCGGATCTTCAGCGGTCAGCACGGTTAGATCGGCAGCGCGCGCTGAGATTTCAGCCATTAGCCGTCGTTTTTCGACATCCCGTTTGCCAGCACTGCCAAATATTGTAATGATACGGCCGTCGCCCGTTACCATCCCTCGTGCTGCTTCAATCGCCTCTTGCAAAGCATTGGGGGTATGGGCAAAATCAACAATCACCAGGAAATCTTGGCCACGATCAATGCGCTCCATGCGTCCGCTAATTGGTGTTACAGCTGCAAAGCCTGCTTGAATTGCCGCTGGCGTTAATCCCAGCAATTGCGCAGTGGTCGCTGCCGCCAACATATTGTAGACATTAAAAACACCCACAAGCTCTGTAGTTATGTCTACTTCAGCCTGTGAGGATAACTTCAATTTAAACTTGGTTTTTTCTGCAGAAAATTGCAGGTCGGCAGCGGTCACATGCGCATCATTATGCAAAGCGTAACTATGCTGGTTCTCACTGACAATAGCAGACAAGGGTGAATAAGAATCATCATCCCGGTTAAGAACGGCCGTTTTCTCAAACCCCTGCTTATAAACATTTGCTGTAGGTATCCGCCACTCACCACGCTGCAAAGTCGCAAACAAACGCGCTTTCGCCGCTAAATAGCCTGCATACCCGCCATGATAATCTAGATGCTCGTGAGTGATATTGGTGACCACAGCGACATCAAAATCAACTGCACCAACACGATCTTGCGCGCGGCCATGTGAACTTGATTCCAAGATGCAGTGTGTTAAACCAGCGTCTACCATGCGGCGCAAATAACGCTGCACAACAGGCGCTTCAGGAGTCGTCACATGCAGTGCCAATGGTTCTTCTTGTTCACCCACCACTGCTTTAACCGTGCTGAGCAAGCCGACCTGTAAGCCAGCGTGTGTCAAAATATCAAACAATATGTTGGCGGTGGTTGTTTTACCGTCGGTGCCCGTGATGCCAATCATCAGTAATTGACGGCTGGGAAACCCTTCCCACGCAGCCGCAAGCCATGCCAGCGCAACGGCCGTGTCCTCAACAACCAAATAGACGACACC
>CAYGMR010000685.1:0-2435 GCA_964350725.1 uncultured Ardenticatenaceae bacterium
TTGAATGCTGTCAATGCGGGTAAGGTGTTGATTTATGAGAAACGGCCGTTTGCCAAAATCCAACACCCCGTCACCCTGCGCGTCCTGCGTGATCCCGCCCACGGCGATGACTGCCGTGTCGATATGCCGCTGCAAGGCCCCAAAGCCAAAGAGATTGTACTCGCGCTGTGTGACGATGCTGATTTGGCCGCCCGCATCAAACGTTTACCTTGGGCTGGTTTGACCGAAGGGAAGCTGGCTGGCCTGGATGTGATCATCTCACGCACCGGTTACACCGGCGAACGCGTTGCTTATGAACTGTTTGTCCATCCGGATCAAGCCCCGGAATTATGGAACAAAATTTTAGAAGTGGGCGAACCATTGGGCGTCAAGCCCTGCGGTTTGGCAGCCCGCGACAGCACGCGCACCGAAGTGGGTCTGCCGCTCTATGGCCATGAACTGGCTGGCGATTTAGGCTTGAATCCTGCCGATGCCGGTTTTGGCAGCTATGTGAAATTGTGGAAACCATTCTTTGTCGGCCGTGATGCCTTCATCGCCCACGAAGCCGAACGCACATCCAAGGTAATTCGCTTCCGTATGGATGAGAAAGCGGTACGCCGCCCCGAAACGGGCGATCCCGTTCTGGACAAACGCGGCAAAGTCGTTGGTACAGTCACAAGCTGCGCCATCGACAGTGAAGGTTATTTGCTCGGCCAGGCTTATGTGCCGGCTGAAATGCGTAAACCGGGTACTGCATTAAATATTTACCAACTTGGTGGCGGTACACGTGCTTTGCGTGTTCCCGGCAGCATCAAAACCGGCACACGCATGCCCATGCCTGACGGCGCAACGGTGTTGACCCGCTTCCCACGGCGTTAAAAGTGAAAGCAAACAAAGTTTGAGCCACATTCTTTGCCCCCAATTTGGTGTCTCTCACCAAATTGGGGGCTTTTTGATTTATTTTGGACTGCTTGACCCTATAATTTTTTGAGGAAGATCGATGTTTCAAGTATATTATATTTGCTTGTTTTATCGCATAATATATGTTGGGTGCCAAGATAGAGTAAGAATGAGGATCTAAATGCTTCAAGTAATCGGCGCAGGATTTGGTAGAACGGGCACACATAGTCTTGCACTTGCCCTGGAAAAACTAGGCTTTGGCCCTTGTTACACCCTACTGGATGTTGATAAGAATCCTGGCCATCTTGATGTTTGGCAGGATGCACTTGAGGGACGTCCAGTGGACTGGAATACCCTATTTGAAAACTATAACTCAGCCGTTGAATGGCCTACTATTTCATTCTTATCACAATTGGTTCCTCGTTTCTCCTCGGCCAAAATCATCTTAACGACCAGAGATCCTGACTCCTGGTACGAGAGTGCTGCCGCCACCATCTTTGCTGGTTTGGAAGCATCGGCAAGTCATCCTAATCCTGAAATTAGAGAAAGAAGCTCTCTAAAAAGACGCCTGATTTTAGATCGGGTATTTTCTGGAAGGTACTGGGACAAATCACATGCCATCGATGTTTATAAGAACCATATTCAGGCAGTTCAGAGGTTAGTTCCCGGGGACCGTCTCTTGCTCTACGATGTCAAGGAGGGTTGGGCGCCATTGTGTACCTTTTTGGATGTTAGGGCACCTGGAGAGGCATTCCCCAGGCAGAATGAACGAGCCAGTTTTTTGGCCACCACTCCAGAATGGGCGGTAAAGGTGATGGAAGAAAACCGAAAAGAAAGAAACAATCAGCGAACGACCGATGAAGACGATATTCGAGTGGCACCTAACAATAAATGAAGCTGACCTACGAGAGCAGGGCTCATTTGCTAGATAAGGCTTTGGTGGTTGAAAGTGTCGTGCCCGCGAAAGTGTCAGGGTTTCTCGCAGGCAGCTTATCAAGTCGTTATGCGGACTAATAGTATGCGACGAGATTCCCGTAGTCGCTTTGAAGCATTAGAGCAAAGGTAGAACGTGCTGAGCAATATTTGGCGGAGTTGGTAAGACACCAATGCTGCGGCAATCAGCCCGGCAACCATCCAATCATTTTGAAATAAAGCAACACTGGCACGCATAGAACGGCCGTGCCGAATCTGGAATTCTTACAAGATCAGAGACTTGGTTTCTATCTTAAAATTGATCTTGTTTCTGCTCTGGGAACAGCCTTTGATTTCAAAAGTGAAGCATCTTATGGCATAATAGCCTAAGATTTAAAGGATATACTTTTTGGATTGAACATTGGTAACTAACAAAACTTTTCTTGAGGTTAAATTATGATATTACGTGAAACAGTCAAAAGACAAATTGACTCCTTAAACGAAAATCAGCTTTCAAGAATTGCTGAATATATCTCGTCATTCAAAATTCAAGCCCAAGTGATGATGAAGACAACCTCTTGTTGGCAAAGTGCAACGCCAAAAGAGCGCGCAAGATTTTTTAGAATGGGTCTCTGGATTGAATA
>CAYGMR010000686.1:0-2421 GCA_964350725.1 uncultured Ardenticatenaceae bacterium
GAGCAAAGTTATCCTGGCCAATTGTCTGGTGGCATGGCGCAGAGAGTCGCGATTGCACGCGCATTAGTCCATGAGCCTGCGCTGTTGTTATTGGACGAACCATTCGGGGCATTGGACGCACTCACACGCGAACGCATGGGCCAAGAATTACTGCGTATTTGGCACGCCAACCCGGTGACAGTGTTCATGGTGACACATAGCATCGACGAGGCGGTTTTTCTGGCAGATGAGGTTTTAGTGATGGGCAGCGCCGACAACAATGGCCAACCAGCAACCATCACCCATCACATCCCCATCCCACTGCCACGGCCACGTGCCTTTGCGGTACGGCGTACAGCAGAATTTTTACGCTGCGAAACGGCCGTTCGAGATGCAATTCAAAATGAGGGGTAAAGGAGTGAGAGGGAGTGGTTGCCACGAATTACACAAATTTCACGAATTAGGACAATCTAAATTCGTGAAATTTGTGTAATTCGTGACAGATTTTTTTATTCTTCGTCGTTTACGGCCGTTTCCACAACCTCAACTTGTTCCGCTTTACGGCGCGCACGACGGCGACGAATTGCGCGGATGATTAACCACAGCGGGATGCCAATAATCAAAACGATGGGTAGAACAAAGATGGTTAACCAGATCAAAATGTCTACCAGGGATTGCAATGCACTAATCAGCGACTCGATAGCATCCTTGATCACACCTTGCGGCTGCCAGCCACCGACTTCAATCGGTTGGGCCAACGCATCAGGGGTCAAGTCGATGTTAATTGTCGAGAAGGCAGCAGATTGCTCCAAATATTGTTTGCGCCCTTTCATCGCTTCGATGTCACCTTCCAAACGACTTAACTCTTGATTGACTGCCAACGCTTCTTCGACATTTTTGGTTTCATCCAGGAATCCACGCACGCGATCGGCCGTTGCTTCCAGATTCGCCAAACGCGCCGCCACATCAACATATTCCTCAGTGACATCCTGACCCGATGTCGAAATATTATTCACTTCTACTGACAATGCTGTAATGGCATCGAGTGCGCTTTGGAAGCCCTCAGACGGTACACGTACAGACATATTGCCGCGCTTAGCTGCATCACTATATTGATAGATGCTGCTGTTTACAACCCAGCCCCCATTTTCTTCTACCATACGGGTAATCGTATCAATCGCCGCTTCTGTATCGGTGACGACAATGCCCATATCGGCGGTGCGGATAATGAGACGGGTTTGAGGAATATTTTGCGCGGTACTGTTTGCAAACGTGTCAGCGGAACTGTCCGAGCTATAGGCCAGTGCGCCACCGCTTTCTTCCATCTCCATGGCCACTTCCTCCACGGCCATATCAGCCGGCATCGACATCGGTGCTTCGGAAAGCGCTTCATCGTAACTCTGTGACGCGCTGTTACCACATGCTGTTAACAATAAAAGTAGTATAAAAATAAGAGTTACAGATACAGTTTTTTTGAATGACATGTTGTGTCTCCTAAATTAGTCGCGTAGTCGGTTCGTCATCAGTTTTTTGACTATTCTATGTAATTCACAAAAAATATTTTTGTGTAAATTTACAAGGTGTTTTGTGAATTACTTGAGGGAACTGCGGGCTACCGACGCATTTGTTTTTAAATTTCTTTCTGCAGTTTACCTACAACAAAGACGATGGCATAGGGCCGAAGGTTCCCCTACCAGCCATGTTCAAGCCGTCTAATTAAAGGACGTGGCAATCTTGCCTCACGCATTTGGGCCTGGGTTTCTGCAATTGGATATGCAACACGGTGAAAATCCCAGGCGAGGGTTTCGCTGTCTAATATGGCGTAGGCGGCACGCGGATCAGAATCACGCGGCTGGCCGACGCTGCCCGGATTGATGATGACACGCGTATCTTCAAGATAGATGGTTGTGTCATAGTCTGGTGGGATGCCAACCACATCCCCGGGTGCTTTTTCGGCAATTAACATAGGGACATGGGTATGGCCGACCAGGCAAATCGAGGTTTCGATGAGGGCAAAGTTAGCAACGGCCGTTTCATAATCCTGAATATATTCCCAAACCGGTTCACGAGGACTGGCATGTACCAGCGTAAAATTATCGACCAGGCGCATCGGCGGCTGTGCTTCTAAATAATCACGGGTCTCGGCCGTGATCGTTTTTTGCGTCCAGCGCACAGCACGCTGTGCTTCAGAATTGAAATTTTGAATCGAAATTTTGCCCAAAGCGGCATAATCATGGTTGCCAGTCAAACAGACATGATCATGCTCGCGCAATAATTCGACACATTCGTTGGGTCGCGGCCCATAACCGATGACATCGCCCAGGCACCAAATTTTGTCCCAAGCACCCTCTGCATCTTTTAAAACAGTTTCAAAAGCAATTAAATTTGCATGAATATCAGAAATCACCAAAATACGCATGATAGGGTCTCTTTTCCCAGAGG
>CAYGMR010000687.1:0-2418 GCA_964350725.1 uncultured Ardenticatenaceae bacterium
CTCCTGACCGAGCCGGATAGTGTCGCGGTGAGGACACCGGCCACAGCCAGAGAGGTTGTATCGTTACAAAAGGGGTATGTTTTAAATAGCATAAAACACACCCCAAATCAAGTTAGTAGCGAGCAATTGATGGGCTATTTATCGTTCTCTCAACGCTTACGACGAACCAGCATAAAAATGCCAATCCCAATGAGCAGCAGCGGCCAAAACCAGGCGCCGCTCAAGCCGCTCAGCCAGCCAAATTCTTGCATCAAGAAATAGGCGCCAAATAGGATAAGCAGCAAACCTACTGTACCATGTCGACCCAGTCGATTGACTTTGTCGGAGACTGTGTTTCCCATGTCACTTATGTTTTTCTGAATGATTGCAGCATTGTCGATTTCGTCGCCCTCAGCTTGCGGCATGATTATCCATAGAATCAGGTACAACGCGAACCCAATTCCGCTGGCAAAGATCAGCAGTAAAAAGGCGAGGCGTACAAATACTGGGTCAATATCAAGATAAACAGCCAAGCCGCCGCACACCCCTGCTATGATTTTGTCGTTTTCGTTGCGTGTTAACCTTGCGTTGGTCATCAGCAAATCCTCCGTATGTGAAATTCTAAACCACTATACGCCATTGGGTAGTGAAAGTTGCTTAAGCTGGATTATCAATTTGTTTTTGTTATACTGCCAAAGAGTAATGGAGTAGATTTGTATTGAGTGATATTGCATTGGTTTGGAAAAAAAGAGTGGCGCGCATTGTACGCTTGCCGCCAGTAAAATGGTTAATGACGCTTGCGATTCGCTTGGTTGTACCGCGCCACCGGGTTGGTGTAGGTGTTGTGATTTTGGATGACAACGGCCGTACTGAGCAAAATCGAAGTAGCCGGGTCCTTTTGTTGCAGCATGTATTTCACCCAGATATTCCATGGGGTATTCCTGGTGGCTGGTTAAGTCGGCATGAAGCGCCTGCGCAAGGTGCGCTGCGGGAGTTAAAAGAGGAGACGGGGTTAACGGCCGTTATCATCACACCGATCACGGTCACACATGACATGCTGCCCAACCATATTGAAATCATTTATCTGGCACGGTTGCAGTCAGGCACAATACGGTTGAGTGCTGAGATTAGTGCCGCAGAGTGGTTCTCGGTAGACGAGTTACCACCCCTTTTCCCTAGCGCACAAGCGGCAATAGAAACGGCCGTTGCTTATCAAGAACGTAATTTATCGGGTAAGGACAGAGCACGGAGAACAAACGGAGGGGCGCAGAGAAATAGAGAAGAAAGGAGATTTTTGTGACTAAAACACGAGAGGAAGCTTGGCAGCTTGTATGTGAATTTGTGCAGGATAATGGATTACGCAGGCATATGCTGGCGGTTGCAGCCGCGATGCGATTTTATGCTGAAAAATTGGGTTATGATCCTGATTATTGGGAGATAGTGGGTCTTTTACACGATTTTGATTGGGAAATACATCCCGATTTGAACCAGCACCCGATGGATGGCGCACCCATTTTGCGTGAACGTGGTTGGGACGAAGCCACGATCCAAACGATTTTGTCCCATTATTTAGAAGGGACAGGTGTGGAACGTGAAAAGCCGATTGATTTTGCTTTGATGGCTTGTGATGAGATAACGGGTCTGATTGTGGCCACGACGTTGGTACGGCCGTCTAAAAATATCGCCGATGTCAGACTAAAATCCATTCGCAGTAAATGGAAGAATCGTAAATTTGCTGCTGGTGTTGATCGGGATGAAGTCATTGCGGATACGGCCGATTTTAGCCGTGAATGTTTTGACGGGCAGCTAGACCTATGGACCCATATTGCCAATGTTTTGACTGCTATGCAATCTGCAGCGGCTGCTTTGGAGTTGGACGGCCGTTTAGCGGCGTAATGCGTTTGCTTCGTGAAATCCGTGCAATTCGTGGCAGAAAATTTGAACAGACAAACGACCATTTTTACGGAGATAACAGATGACAGCACAAGAATATTTGACAGTCGCAGAAGCGCTTAAAACGGTATTGGCGGGTGTAGCGGTTTTGCCGGTTGAAACCGTGCCGCTGATGGAAGCATTAGGGCGTGTGTTGGCGGCGGATGTAGTGGCCCATGACAGTTTGCCGCCCTTTGCCAACTCATCAATGGATGGCTACACCATGCGTGCCGCAGACATTGCGGCGGCCTCAGCGACAAATCCGGTAACCTTGACTGTCGTGGCCGATATCGCCGCCGGGGCGCTGCCAGATGTTGAGATTACAACCGGCATGGCCGCCCGCATCATGACCGGTGCGCCACTGCCGCCGGGTGCCGATGCGGTTGTCCCGGTTGAAGATACGGATGAACCCTGGCGTGCGCCAGAACGGCCGTTGCCCCCTGCCATTCAAATCAAACGCAGCGTGCAAGTGGGTGATTATGTGCGCCATCCCGGTGAAGATATTGT
>CAYGMR010000688.1:0-2411 GCA_964350725.1 uncultured Ardenticatenaceae bacterium
TCGTGAACTGATACATCGATTCTTCAGGCTCATTAGCTGGGTCTTCGAGAATGCCGCCTTCATGCGAGATATGCCACAAGTTAGCATCACGGCTATAAATCGATTTTTCGGTATGCACAACCGGCACATTAAACTTTTTGGCATAGGCCAACGCATCTTCACGTGAACGAATATCCCATTCACGCCAGGGCGCAATCACTTTGAGGGTGGGGTTTAGCGCTTTGTAGGTCAGTTCAAAACGCACTTGGTCATTGCCTTTGCCCGTCGCGCCATGCGCCACAGCTTCGGCACCTTCGGCTTCGGCAATGGCAACTTGCCATTTGGCGATTAACGGCCGTGCAATCGAAGTGCCCAGCAGATATTGACGCTCATACACGGCCCCTGATTGCAGCATGGGGAAGAGGAAATCTTTGGCAAATTCGTGGCGCAAATCTTCGATATAGACTTTGCTGGCGCCACTGGCGAGAGCTTTTTCGCGCAGACCTTCTAATTCAAAATCACCTTGGCCGAGATCGGCACAAAAACAGATGACTTCGCAGCCATAGTTTTCACGCAGCCACGGCACGATAACGGATGTGTCCAGACCGCCAGAATAGGCGAGGACCACTTTGTTAACTTGTTGCTGTTTCATTTGTAAAACTCCTTTTTCTCTTTTTATCGGTTTTTGTATTATTTCTGTTTGTTCGCGGCTTGCAGCTTTCATGGGAATGGGGATGGGAATCGTGGTAGGCACAGGACCTAGATGCAGGACAACGGCCGTTTCGTCACAAGCATGAATTAACGGACATTTCGCACAATCACGCCAAACCTTTTCAGGAAAGCGGTTCATATTGGTGATAGCAAAGCCCACTTTTTGGAAAAACGGCACCGCCCGTGTGAGGGCAAAAACGGTGGGAATGTTACGCAAACGTGCTTTTTCGACGAGCGCTTTGACAATAGTACGGCCGTAACCCATCCCTTTCACCTTATCGGCCACCGCCAAAGACCTTACTTCTGCCAGTGCGCTTGAATATACATATAAGGCTACACAAGCAACCAGATCTCCTTCAATATCAATGCCCACCAGCCATTCTGCCAATGAAGCATGGATCGATTCGGCCGTACGCGGTAATAAATCACCACGACGGGCATGTTCATTCACCAAAACGGTGAGCCTGGGAACATCAGATGGGCGAGCAGTGCGAATATACATAGATGTGTCGTCTAATACTTTTGACTCGGATAAATTACGGTAAACAATCCTCGATGATCGTTACGGCCGTATCAATTTCAGCGCGCCCAACAATCAAGGGTGGTGCCAAACGCAGCACATTGGGCCCCGCGTTAATGACGAGCAGCCCCTTGCTGCGTGCCTGGCTAATGATGTCAGTAACGGCCGTTTTCATTTCCACACCCACCAACAAACCCGCGCCACGCACAGCGAGGATCTCCTCAGATTCGAGCATCTGTAAACGATGCAGCAAATAAGCGGCATTGTCACGCACTTGGGCCAGGAATTCCGTCTGGCGCACACGCTCGACGACCACATTTGCCGCTGCACAAACCAACGGTCCCGCCGCAAACGTGCTGCCATGATCGCCCGGTTTCATCACATCAGCCACAGTTTGGGTTACTAAAGTTGCGCCGATGGGCAAACCACCGGCCAACGGTTTAGCCAAAGTCATGATGTCGGGCGAGACATTATACGCTTCATGCGCCCACAATCTACCCGTGCGTCCCAAGCCACACTGCACCTCATCAAAAATCAAAAGAGCCTGGTGTTGATCACATAAAGCGCGCAAGCCTTCTAAAAATTCGGGTGTGGCTGGATTGACCCCGCCTTCGCCTTGCACCGGCTCTACAATCACCGCGCATGTAGTGGCATCAATTGCCTGCGCGGCCGAATCCAGATCATTGTAATCGGCAAAAACCACACCCGGCATCACCGGTTGAAACGCTTCACGGTATTGGGTTTTGTAGGTGGCGGCGAGTGCGCCCATGGTACGGCCGTGGAACCCCCCAGAAAAGGCGACGATTCCCGTTTTGTCTGGCCGATTCAAGGCAACTTTGGCCACTTTTCGTGCAAATTTGAGCGCAGCTTCATTGGCTTCAGTACCGGAATTGCAAAAGTAAACTTTGTCTGCAAACGAATTCGTGACTAACTTTGCGGCTAATTCAGCATGGGGGACGGTATGATACAAATTACTGACATGGGTTAATGTTGCGGCTTGTTGCGCAACGGCCGTAACCCACTCTGGATCGCTGTGTCCCAATGCCGTCACCGCAATGCCAGAGGTAAAATCGAGGTATCGTTTACCTTCACTATCATAAAGATAGACCCCTTCCCCGTGCGTAAAAACAATCTCAGGCCGCACATAGGTCTGCAAAACATAGTCTGCTTCTTTTTTTATAATTGCTGCTGCATCCATCAT
>CAYGMR010000689.1:0-2404 GCA_964350725.1 uncultured Ardenticatenaceae bacterium
TGACCCAAGAAGATAAAATGGCGGCGGCGATCAACGATATCGAAACGGAATTGAATGAACGCATTGCTTATTTTAAGAAGAATAACATGCTGTTGGAAGCGCAGCGTATCGAACAGCGTACGCTCTATGATCTCGAGATGCTGCGTGAGATTGGTTATTGTTCTGGTGTCGAAAATTACAGCCGACCGATGGATCAACGTCAACCTGGATCGCGCCCGTGGACATTACTTGATTATTTCCCAGCCGATTATTTGCTGGTGATTGATGAAAGCCATATGACCATTCCGCAGGTTCGTGGCATGTATGCCGGTGATCGCAGCCGTAAACAGACATTAGTCGATTATGGGTTCCGTTTACCAAGTGCGATGGATAATCGGCCGTTGAACTTTGAGGAGTTCGAAACCTTGTTGAATCAAGCTGTGTTCACCAGCGCGACGCCAGGTCCCTTTGAGTTAGAGAACTCAGCAGCTATCGTGCGGCAGGAAATCCGACCGACAGGTGTGCTTGACCCCGAGGTCGAGGTGCGTCCTGTGCGGGGTCAGGTGGATGATTTGTTAAGTGAGATTAACAAACGCACGGCCAAAGGGCATCGCGTACTTGTGACAACGTTGACCAAACGCATGTCTGAGGATTTGAGTGATTATCTGCTGGAAATGGGGGTTAAAGTCCATTATTTGCATTCGGAAGTGCACACGATTGAACGCACGGAGATTTTACGTGATTTACGTTTGGGTGTTTACGATGTGATTGTGGGAATCAATTTGCTGCGTGAAGGGTTGGATTTGCCGGAAGTTTCCTTGGTGGCGATTCTTGATGCTGATAAGGAAGGCTTTTTGCGTTCTGAAACTTCACTTACACAGACAATTGGACGTGCGGCACGGCACATTGACGGTAAAGTAATTATGTATGCTGATAAAATTACCCGCTCAATGCGTGCTGCATTGGATACAACCAATGCACGCCGGGCACGGCAAACCGCCTATAATAAAGAACACGGGATTGAACCCCGCAGTATTATGAAAGCGGTGCACGACATCACCGAAGACATTATGGAAGAACAGTTGGCTGTGGCTGAAGGGCAAGGTACATACACAACCTTAGCTGATTTGCCCAAGTCTGAGTTGGCAAAGATGGTTACAGAGTTGGAGAAACAGATGAAGAAGGCGGCGCAAGCACTCGAGTTTGAAAAAGCGGCCGTTTTACGTGACCAAGTTGTCGAAATGCGTGGCATGATGGCACTCAAAAAAGCAGATAAAGGCGAGGACATACCTGAATGGGAACGGATGCGTTTGTTGGATGAGGCGGGTGTCGCGTATGGGGTCGATTAGAAATAGGTGGTCATACTGCATGTCTAACAAATGATTGCAAATTGCATACAAAAAAGCTCCTCCATAAATGAGGGGCTTTTTTTATGCCGGCTTTTTTTTGGGGTGTGCACCGTTCTTGTTGTCCACAGCCGGCACGGTCGGAGACACGGCCCTGAACTGCGGTAAACATCAACAAAAGTTCGGCGCACACTAGTAGTCCATCAAACAAAGTTTGCCGGGCTCTTGTAAGACGATTTTGCAAATCGTTCCGCTGCGATTTACCAAATCGCGCTACCTGCAACCCGAAAAAAGGACATTGACGAACTACTAGTTGCAAAAAGTTCTTGCATTTTGGTATGCAAAACCATTATGATAAGCAGAGGTTTTCTTCAGTCATTGGGTTTTGGAGGGATAAAATGCGTAACAAAACGGTTTTGCAATTTTGCTTAGGGCTTTGGCTTGGTTTTTGCCTTGTTTTGGTTTTAGGTCGTGATGTTGTTGTAGCTTCTGTGCCCGCGGATTTTGAGAATACACAGGTGATTAGTGGGCTGGATGCACCTGACGGGTTTGTATTTTCGCCAGACGGCCGTATGTTCATCAGTGAACGTATTACCGGGAATTTGCTTGTAGCCAAATATAATGATCAAACCGATCAATGGGTTTTGAATGCGACCCCTTTTTATACATTTGATGTGCCGCATGTGCAGCGTCGGTCGGCCGGTTTGCGTGACATCGCTTTCGATCCTGATTTTGTCAATAACGGCTATATTTATGCTTATTATATGAAACATGGTGTGTTTCATAATCGTGTCGTGCGCATCAAGGTAAGTGCCGTGAATCCTGATATAGCGGATGCGAGTTTTGGCGAGCAATTGCTGTTTGAAGTGCCGTTTAATTCAGCCTGGAATGGGAGTTCCGGCAGTCATAATGGTGGCGCGGTTGAGTTTGGGGCTGATGGTAAATTGTATTTCACCACTGGGGATGGTTGGGAAACCAGTGATGAAGGGTCGGCTGGCGATCCTGTCCAAAGTTTAACTACTTTAACAGGAAAAGTTTTTCGTATCAACAGCGATGGCTCTATTCCCACTGATAATCCA
>CAYGMR010000690.1:0-2395 GCA_964350725.1 uncultured Ardenticatenaceae bacterium
CCACCGGCGCGCAGGAATCGCTCAACCACCGTATCCAGCAACTGACCGAGCGCCAAAAAGAGGTACTGCTGACATTTGCTGCTGGGCTTAATCCACAACAAGTGGCTGCCAAGCTTTTTATTTCGATCAAAACTGTCGACACGCATAAAACGGTGATTCTGAGTGAGTGCCGTAATGTGTGGGATTTACCGGAAGACAGTTATCTCGATTATCGGTTTTTGGCGGAAAAGTTTGAATTTTTTCAAGATAACCTCCCCCCCAACTGACTAACGCGACTCATGTTTGAATGGTAACGGCCGTTGGGGGGGAATAAATCAGAGGAAGTTCTGAGATATTTCCGAAAGGGTTCTGATTGCGGCATAAATAATGAGCGTTATCATCCGAAGATGGGTGTAAAAAAGGCTATATGCGTATGAACAGTCGATCTGTTTTTGCCGAACATCGTACAAAAACACTTTTTCTTTTAGTGGGAACAAATCCCCTTCCAAATTTTATCTCCGCATTGTTCTTAGCAGAAAACAAAGGCCTCGTTTTTTTGCTTCATTCAGGGATGAAGGAAGGAGCACATACAGAACGGATTGCTAAATTTCTTAAGGACGGCATCGAAACACGAAGACCTCATATAAAGGTCCTTTCACGAGGAATTGATGGGGCTTATGGCGTGCGTATTGAGTCGCATATTGGGGTAATACTGGATTACCTATCTTTGCCTGTTACTGAAAAAATTGGTCTGAATTACACGAGTGGCACGAAGCCGATGGCTATCCACACCTATAATTCGTTAAAAAGCCGTTTTGGACAGAACGTGACGTGTAGCTACTTGGATGCACGTCAATTGGCTTTTTATATTGAGGGCGCATCTGGAAATCCTTATCCAGCCAATCATGCTATTCATGTGAGTTTATCGGAATTGGCAGCATTACATGGGTATCAAATGAACTCCCTCCGGCAAGAACCCCAATATGTCCCATTGGTAAACGCCTTGGCTACTGTGCATGAAACAAACGCAGGTGCACAAAGCTGGTTTAATTGGCGACAAAATGAATTTCGTCAATCAGAGCTACCTGATTCAGAAAAATATCCTGAATTACAACCAGCTATTGAGGTATTTGATTTCATGTGCGATGGTCATGCAACCCCGCTAAAGATTGCAGACAAGTTTGGGTTTGGGAAGTTTTCCAGTTGCGGCAATTGGTTTAAAGGGCCTTGGTTAGAAGAACTCGCGTTGATGGCTGTGATTGGAAATGCGGATGAATTTAAAATCAAACATTATGGTATTGATCTGAAACCCTATCCTACTGAAGAGTTAGCGTTAGCTGATGCAAAAAACTTTCAATTGGATGTTGCTGCAATGGTTGGCTACCAGTTGTTTGCAATTTCTTGTATTGCTAGCACAAAATCAAGTGGCGAAACCAAGAAACATTTGCTTGAAGCCTATGTGCGAGCGCGACAGCTGGGTGGAGATGAAGCGCGGATCGGGTTAATCACATGTGTCTCTGATCCCCATATATTACAAGATGAGATAAATCGTGATTGGCATACGGCCGGAAAGATTCGTGTGTTCGGTCAGAAAGATTTACTTTATTTGGGAGATGAGTTTCGGGAATGGTTTGCCACCGCAAATCAATAAAGACCTTAGTAAGGTATTGTGATGGATTAACTGGTGACAGCCAGTTGGCAAAGGAGATTGAAATAGAGTGAAACGAACATTGACATTACTTGAAGCGTCTGGCATTCAAGACTATGTTTTTGGTAGCAACCAATTGGCGCAGAATATTGGAGCGTCTGAGCTTGTGATGCTATCTACAACGAAGTGGGTGCGAGACAAACTTAATGATGTGGTTGGCACACAGGCGCACAATGTTAAATGGGATGGGATTAAGTTAACATATAATGGCCGTTCCCTGGCAGATGGACTGTTGGCTGAAGTTGTCTATGCGGGTGGTGGTAATGCCATGCTCTTGTTTGCCGATGAGGGACAGGCCAAGCAATTTACCCAACAATTGACAGCTTACCTACTGCGACAGGCGCATGGCTTGCAGATGGTTGTTGCCCACCAATCTTTTGATTGGCGTAGTGCGATACTATCTGAGGTGCATCAAGCACTCCGGGGCAAGTTGGCTGCGCGCAAGCTAGACCGAGCCGCATCGACCCCTTTGCTAGGTTTGGGCGTCACGGCTAGCTGCGTTTATACAGGGTTACCTGCGATTGGGTTAGATAACGATCCTCAAATTGTAGGTGATGCGGCCGCCGAAAAAACCAAACATTTTGATAATGATATACCACGTTTAGTCGCCAGTGAAGTTGCAGACAAGCTTCGTATGGAATCTAAAGGAAAGAAACGGTTACATCGAGTTTTGGATAACGTCGAAAATGAATGGGGGTATGGATTTAT
>CAYGMR010000691.1:0-2389 GCA_964350725.1 uncultured Ardenticatenaceae bacterium
ACTCGCTGCGCTGTGTCCATTGGGCCACATTGGTCGTCACCAACTCTTCAAACTGGTCGAGGATCAAGACGCGCGGCTTAAAAATTGTATCTGTGGGATATTGATAATCAGGTTTATAGGTATAGGTCTGGTCCTGCCGACACACAAGATTATCAAGAAAATCAGGCAATCTCACCGTTTCCAAAGCCAACTGAGCCTCGCTGTGCTCATGCAAACTCAATAACAAATTGTAAATATAGATATTGTCTACATCCACTTCATTACCGCTGTAACCGCTGACACGGCCAGTGGGCAGCAATTCAAAACCAGCCTCTACCAATGCTGGCCCCACCATCGTATTCAGCAAGGAGCTCTTGCCAGCGCCAGAGGGTGCGTAAAATAGCACCAGGCGATTAGAAACGATCAATGCGGTCAGATCTCGTGCTTCACGGTCACGGCCGTAAAACTTGCCGCGTTCGTCAGGCCGAAAGGTGCGCGGACCGACATAGGGATTATCGTTATTTATTAGCGTCGCCATTGGTCCCAGGCCTCCCATAATCTGTTCACAAAATCGGTTGTGGTGCCATATTCAACCCTGAAATTCAACTGCTTTTCTTTTTCCTGGAAATAGCCCTTCAAATATTTTTCGATGTCTTCAGGTGCCACCACCCACTCTTGCTCACGCGGGTTGATCTGCACCGCCAAATTGATCATGCGCAATGTGGATGGTGTTGTGTTGATCAAGCCTCGGAACAGAATACGAAAATCCCAATCTCGCGGCCGGTAACCTAACAGCAGCAGTGAGGATTGGGTCAACGCCTGACGTAGATACCAAGGCAGCAGCGGCTTTTTCTGGTGGGCATCTTGTGCCACAGCCGCCAAAAAATCGAGATAATCATCTTCGGTCAGAACCAGTGATTCAGGATAGGCCTCTAAACCAAAAAGATGATACACGAGCGGGTTCTCTTGCGTAGGAGCAAAATTATAATCCGTTTGATGGCTAGCATCATCGTAGCGGATGGGTTCACCGGACCAAAAACAGATCTGGCTGCGCGGGTTACGGCCGTTGGCCTCAATCGCACGTTCCAAAAAATCAAATGGGCTGGTGGTCACATAAATAGGCAGCTTTAACTGTGCCAACAATGCCAGTGCATCGGGCTGCTTAGAAACAGGACGCGGATAGCCTAATTCCACAGCAATATCCGCAAAACTGCTCTGTTCAATTTCATCCTTTTGCTCGGCGACACTATCCTGATCCACATTGGGGTCCTCTTCAGCCAGAAAAAGCAGGCTATCCTTCAACCAATTCAGATAGGTTGTCTTGGCAGCACGATCATCTTTGCTTTTGACCACGCGATTATAGAGCGCCACACGCGCCAGTCGTTCACGACCGTTTAATGGAAAACCGATTTCTGCAGCCCAGGCGTCGGAGAGCTGTTCTTCAATGCTCCAACCATTTTCATTTTTTTCGTCGGCACTCACGCCCAAAATGCCATCGCCATCGCTGTCAAAAATCTGGTCATAAAAGACGCTGTTGCCCACAATGGGGATCACATTGCCATCATCGATACGCCGACATAGTTCAGGCCAAAAGGTGGCTTGTGCTTGCTGCTTTTGTGCGTCTCGTTTTTTTTCAGCGCGTGCTTTTAATCTACTCATCAAATTTCCTTGATTTTGGACACTGCTTAACATAGAGATAGAAGGGAGATCCGTGTTTAGCAGCGTTTATGCTGCGATTGCACTCAGTACATGTCTATGTCCGATTTCTTGTCGGAAAACAAGCCCCTATTTAATCACCATCACACGAAATCCATGCCGATTACGCCGCGGGCCAGGGCGATCAGGCAGTTGGCTGCCACGTTTTGTACAGCGATAATCAGCAAGTTCATCCCCATGTCCGCCACGAAAAACGCGGCGTGTGGTTGCGGGGGCATTTAGGTCGTTACGGCCGTCTGCTTGCCACGGATAACGGTAACGCAAATCTGGTTCACGTGCGGAGTTGCCCCATAAGGAAGCTGTCCATTCACGTGCATTGCCCACCATGTCATAACAGCCATAGGGAGATTGAGCCGGGAATTTGTCCACAGGTGCGAAGCTGTCGGTTGCGGAGTGACAACGATCTGGCTGCCATGCATTGCCCCAAGGGAAGAAACGGCCGTCTGTTCCGCGCGCCGCCTTTTCCCAATGGGCTTCACTGGGCAACGTATATTTTCGACCGGTTTCTGCGCTCAACCATTCACAATAAGCCACAGCATCTAACCACGTCACGCCACTAACCGGCCAGCGTAATTGCTCTGCAGGTGGCTGGTTACCATCCCATAACATCTCTTTAGCAGCCACTTGGCCGCTTTTCCACACAAATTGGGCATACTGCTCATTGGTAACAGGAAATACACCAATGGCATATTCT
>CAYGMR010000692.1:0-2371 GCA_964350725.1 uncultured Ardenticatenaceae bacterium
TTTATCTTCTTGGGTCACAAACTGTTTGGCTGGGAAAATCTCTATGCTTGAATGTTCTAACAAAATCTCGCCAGTTAGCGGGTCGATTTCCGTAATACGATCCACCTCATCCCCCCAAAATTCGATTGTGAACGCCGTTTCAGCATATGCCGGATAAATTTGCAACGTATCGCCGCGCACCCGAAAAACACCCCGTCGCAGCTCAATATCATTACGATCATATTGAATATCGACTAGGCGCAACAAGATAGAGTCACGCCGATATTGATTGCCGCGTTTGATCTCCAGGGACACCTGCCCCCACGCTTCTGGACTGCTAATACCATAAATACTAGAAACAGAGGCCACGATGATCACATCATTACGACTGAGTAAATTTGCGGTTGCCTGTAACCGCAAGCGATCAATCTCTTCGTTAATTTGGGTTTCTTTTTCTATAAAGAGATCGTGGCGCGGCACATAAGCTTCGGGTTGGTAATAATCATAGTAACTAACAAAATAGGATACAGCATTGTTGGGGAAGAAATCACGAAATTCGGCATATAACTGCGCCGCTAAGGTTTTGTTATGGGCTAGAACAAGGGTGGCACGTTGTGTTTGCTGAATGACATTGGCAATAGTGAAAGTTTTACCCGTGCCAGTTGCGCCTAACAAAGTCTGGTACTGTTCACCGCGTTCTAAACCGGCAATTAATTGGTCAATGGCTTGGGGCTGGTCGCCCATGGGTTTGAAATCGGATACAAGTTTAAATTCAGGCATCTTATCTCTACTCAACAGATTGGATTGGAGTGAAAATCAATCTGTTTATTAATCATTTTTCACAGAACGAAAGTTCTAAATTCTACCACAATACGACATATTTGTCACAAAACGACAAAAGAGACTTTCTTGCAAACTGCGCAACACATTCATGATGAGAAGGAACTTTGCCACTCAGTTGGCTGCCAGGTTTCCTGCCGAACGCACACATGCATCCGAAGGTTAGGTTGAAAGCATGAGCACAGCATATAGCCGGTATCAAGGCATTTGCATACGCGTTCTTATAGGTAGGCTTCTTTCGCCACGAATTACACGAATTTTAAGCATTGAAACCATCCCATTTCGTGTAAATTAGTGAAATTTGTGGCAGAAATCTGGCGTATGCAAACGCCCTATAACCGATGTTAAAGATGTTGCAGAATCATCGCCAAAAGGTTAACATAACATTCAAATGCAAAAACAAATAAATCCTATTCATAGCAAACTTCTTTCCCTTCTACTTATTATGCTTCTATTGTTACCAATCGCTTGTACTGCATCCGATGAACCGGCAACATCCCCAAGTAACAGCGAAATCAACCAGAATGCAGCAGCAACAGAACCTGTCGAAAACAATCAAGCTTCGGAAACGGCCGAATCTGATGAAATAGAGGCAACTGCCACGGCAACTACCACCAACAACAGCGCAGTTATCCAGGATGCAGCAACGATAGAGCCTGTCGAAATGGCAACAAATCTGGATTCCTGGCTGCAACAAGTAAATGCTGGCGAAATAAGTAGCGAAAAAATTGAGGAGACATTGGATTGGAGCTTAGGTTACTTCCTATACTATGGTACGCTGGAATCGTCGGCCATAGATACGCTTATTTACAACGCCCTCCTTGTCCATAGGCGTCTAGATATAGGTGAAGTCACCCAGGAAACCCTTCCTCAGAAATGGCAAAATCTTTTAGCTATCACAGAAGGCCTGGAATATAACCCCGACACCCAGGTTATAGAGCAGATAGGGCAAACACAAGAAATACGAGAAACAATCCTGGAACGAGTAACGGAAAGCCAACAAACCCTTTCACCTGAGGAAGCCCTTGCTTCCAATGAGGTCATTGGCTTTTTTGGCCCGCCTGCCCCTGAATCCATTGGCAGTAAGTACCTGGTATATACACAAGAAACGCCTGGAGCTGACTTTGCATTTTTAGGCGTTATCATTGCTGTCGATGCAGCTACACATGGGAGCGATCAAGTTTACAGCGTTGGGGATTGGGAAGAGTTGCCGTGGCTAGGTGATGCAGCTGGCCCTTTCTGGGAAGACTTGCCTACGGTCTCTGGTGATCGCACAAGTACCAGCGAAGGACGTCCGGGCGTGCTGCTGATTAGTGACGAGACTTATGCAGAGATTAAGGCTCAAAATTCCCAATAAGTCTAGAACGAGTTGACATTTCACAAACTGTAAGCAGCCGCTTCAATACGTGGCGACAACGGCCGTTCTCCTTCAATAGTATCAAATTGCATGACAATATTATCCGGCAACTCCGCCGCCAATTCAGCCAACGCTTGTGGCAATGTGCACCCAAACGCACATTTTGTTCCAACATCCGCCGCGCTCAAAAGCGAT
>CAYGMR010000693.1:0-2369 GCA_964350725.1 uncultured Ardenticatenaceae bacterium
CCATGAAAATGAGTGGTTCGATGATTTGCCTACACTCGCAGACCCTGGTTTTTTGATGGCGCAGCTACAATCAGCCGGCATCGAATACATTGTTGTTAATAACGATTGTTTGGCAAATGATTCGCCGTATTGTTACTGGGAAACGTTTATGCCTGTTGAAGCCATTTATGCAGATGAAATGTATGCTGTTTATGCGACGCGCCCAGAAACGGCCGTTGTCCACCAACTCACACCAGCATTAGGCATCATCGCTTCTGAAACCAAACTGCTCTGTACACCCTACAACCAACAACTATCCGTCACAATCACCTGGGAGAGCTCAGCGCCGCTCGTCACAGATTACTCGCTGCGCCTGCGTGCTTCCTCAAGCAGTCAAGATTATCTATCAGATTTGTTGCCGCTTCATACAGAATGGCCCACACATCAGTGGCCAGTGGGCACCCTTTCCAAACAAGCCTACACACTTCAATTGCCGACAACGCCAATACTAGACACAATAACCGTGCAGTTGTTCGATTCTCAATTTGGTCAGGCACTCAACACCGTGGAATTAACCCCACCTGACTGCGATATTATAGCCGCTGATACAAGTCGAGTTGGGGGCATATTTGGCAAGTCGCTTAGATTACTTGAATATAACTTTGCGCATGATCAAGAAAACCTGCAATTAACCTTGTTTTGGTTAGCTGAGGAACGTCCCATCGACAATCTGAAAATATTTGTGCACGTCCTTAACGCAGAAACCGACAATATCGCTACCCAGATCGACACATTGCCCAAAAACTGGACTTTTCCGACAACATCATGGCAAGCTGGCGAACTCGTTGAGGATAATATCACAGTGCCAATCGCGGATCTGCCCAGCGGTGAATACAAAATTGCCATGGGTGTTTACAAAGAAGCGTCAGGCATGCGTTTGCCAATAAGCAACACAAGGTACCCACTTGAAGTAATCGACATCAACCGCCTACTCTTGCCACAACGCATTATTTTGGAATAATCCATAGGGTATGGCAAAACTGTTGGACATCGTTGAATCGCTGTTGGCGTGGTGGGACCACGACCATGCCGAGCTGCCCTGGCGTGAGTCGCGTGACCCCTATGCAATTTGGGTCTCGGAAATCATGCTGCAACAAACCCAAATCACCACCGTCATCCCTTATTACACCCGCTGGATGCGGCGGTTTCCTGATGTGGGCACCTTAGCCAGTGCCCCCTTAGCAGATGTGCTCAAAATGTGGGAAGGGTTGGGTTATTACAGCCGTGGGCGCAACCTACATGCGGCAGCACAGATGGTGATGGCTGAGTTTGATGGCCACATCCCCACGACAGCGGCTGAATTAATGCGACTAAAAGGTATCGGCCGTTATACAGCCGGTGCTATCGCATCAATCGCTTTTGATCACCCTGAACCGGTTTTAGATGGCAATGTTATTCGGGTTCTGAGTCGGCTTATCAATTTAGCTGCTGATGTGACCAAAAATGAAACCAAAAAGCAGTTATGGCAGTTGGCAGCAGATTTGGTTCCACAAAAGCGTCCTGGTGATTACAATCAGGCGCTGATGGAATTGGGACAGACAATTTGCCTGCCAGCCAACCCCAAATGCCTGCTATGTCCACTCATCGACCAATGTGTGGCACGCCAAAGCGGCACACAGCATGAACGCCCCGTACGGCCGTTACGCAAACGCACCCCCCATTATGATGTCGTCGCGGGAATCATCTGGCAAACGGGAGAACGCTCTGCCACGGCCCCCTTATTGATCGCGCAACGGCCGTTAAATGGCTTACTGGGCGGTTTGTGGGAATTCCCAGGTGGCAAACAAGAAAATGGCGAAACTTACCCCCAAACCTTAAAACGCGAGATCAAAGAAGAGTTAGCCATCGACATCCACGTTCAGCAAGATGGGTATCTCACCAGCATCAAACACGCCTACACCCATTTCCGCATCACCTTGCACGCCTACCAGGCTACATACAACAGCGGGAATATTCAGCATATCGGTGTAGCTGATCATGCCTGGGTCACACTTGCCGACCTCGACAACTATGCCTTCGCCGTTACTGATCGCAAAATCATCAACGCATTGCGAAAATCATTTGACGAAAACCCACCCACTAATTAGACTATTCGACTACCTGACTACTCGATAAAATAAGGAACTTCATGCTTACGACCATAACGGCCGTTTTCAACTGGCTTGCTGACCGTCTACGCGACTTCTTGATGTGGCCAATCAATTTAATCCGCGACTTTCCGGTTCGAAGCGGCCGTTTATTGGCTACCTTATGGCGCGGTCTGCGTGCGATCTTGTTTTTCATACCCGAACTCCTCGCTGCCCAACGCAAAAAAGACGTACGCCACTGGT
>CAYGMR010000694.1:0-2368 GCA_964350725.1 uncultured Ardenticatenaceae bacterium
TACCCCAGATCAGTTATCGCATCTTGCGGCACTTATCAATGCGAATCCACGCGGGCTCATTGTTTGTGGTCCACGCAGCCCTGGCGGAGAATTCCCTGCTGCTGTGGCCGCATTCTCACGCCACACTGGCTACCCCATTTTTGCGGATCCGATCTCCGGTTTACGCTTTGGCGCACACGTTGGCGATACGGCCGTTATCAGCGGCTATGAAACATATTTACGCCGCGACCCAAGTTGGCCGGCCCCGCAGCTCATTTTGCGATTTGGTGCAGTGCCGACATCCAAATGGTTGAATATCTATTTGGATCGTGAGCAGCCTATACATCGCATTCATATTCGCGAAAATGGTGTGTGGGCGGATGATAGTCACCGAACCACGTTATTTTTGCAGGTGAATGAAACGGCCGTTTGCAGGCGTTTGGTTGACATAATTCCTAGGCGCCAGGATGCTTTTTTTGCAACGGCCGTTGCTGAAACGGAAGCCACCCATTGGCAAGCGCTCAATGCTAAGCTCAGTACAGCTAACTTTGATGCTGCTTATGTAGCAGATGTTGTCGACCTGATTCCAGAAAACACAACTTTATTTATGGGCAATAGCTTGCCAATCCGGCATTTAGATCAGTTTGGACAGGCAACCAGCAAGAAGATTGATGCTTATGCCAGTCGTGGTGCGAGTGGTATTGATGGCAATATATCGACGGCTTTGGGGCTGCATGTGGGCCACATTAATGAGGTGGGCAAGGGAAACGGCCGTCTTGTGGCTGTCGTGGGTGATATTACCTTTTATCATGATTTGAACGGGCTGCTGGCTGTCAAACAATTAGATTTACATAACCTGATTGTCGTATTGCTCAACAACGGCGGTGGTATTTTTCATCGCCTACCGGTTGTAGAACACGAACCAGCCTTTTCACGCTTGTTCGCAACCCCACATGGCCTTGATTTTGCAGCAGTCATCCACATGTATGGCTTGCACCATGCGCGTGTCTCAACACGTTCTGATTTCCAAACCGCTTTGCGCCGCGCATTGACAAATCCACACCCAACAGTCATCGAAGTCCAAACCGACCGCCGGGCAGATGCCAGCCAACTTCAAGCATTTATCACCGAAGGATGATGGTAACGATACAGGTATTTCGTAGAAGCTCTATATTAATTCGTAGTCGAATTTATGGTAGATAATAAGTGGGGTGGTTTGCGTGCCTGGGTTGCCTGCTCGAAGGCAAAAGCCAGCTTGAGGAGCGTGGGTTCTGTGAAAGCGCCAGCAAAGAAGGAAATGCCAAGCGGTAAGCCCCTAACAAACCCCATCGGCACAGTGATATGCGGATAACCGGCAACGGCCGCAGCTGATGAACAACTTCCTTTGTAATGGTCACCATTGACATGATCCGTGAGCCAGGCGGGGCCCGCGGTTGGGGCGATGATCGCATCGAGCTTGTGTTGGACAATAACCGCATCAATCCCTTCGGCTTGCATGTAACGATGATTGTTGGCTAAAGCAGCCAGATATTCTGGCTCTTGTAACGATCCTTTTGACTGTGCTTGATAAAACAGTTCTTGCCCAAAAATGGGCATCATTGTTTCCGGATGCGCCTCATTGTAAGTGATCAGATCGGCTAAAGAATGAATGCCGATTTTTGTGTCCAGGTTTGCCAGATAGTTGTTCAAATCAGCTTTGAACTCATGCAACAGGACAATAAATTCACTGTTTTTGATCTGCTGCATAGTTTCAATATTGGCCGGATCGACGATTTCTGCGCCAAGCTGTTTGAGCGTATTGATTGCTTTTTCCATCAACAAATCTGATGCGGGATGTATACCGAAAAAGTTACGTGCCACGCCGATACGGGCGCCATTACAACCTTGAATGTCAAGGAATTGCGTGTAGTCAGTATGGTAACGGCCGTTGCTCACACCTGTAATTGAATCACGACTATCAACACCCACCATGCCACCCAGCAAGATAGCCGCATCACGGACGGTTCGTGTCATGGGGCCGGCCGTATCTTGGCTGTGGGCAATGGGAATGATGCCCGAGCGGCTGACTAGGCCGATTGTGGGTTTGAGACCGACCACAGCGTTCATGTGTGCAGGGCAGACAATCGAACCATCCGTTTCCGTGCCGATTGCTGCCGCGCATAAATTCGCCGCGACAGCGACGCCAGAACCAGAACTAGAGCCGCATGGGCTGCGATCCAAGGCGTAGGGATTGCGTGTTTGGCCGCCACGACTGCTCCATCCGCTGCTCGAATGTGTCGAACGAAAATTGGCCCATTCACTTAAGTTTGTTTTGCCCAGGATAATGGCACCTGCCTTACGTAACTGAGCAATTGAGAACGCATCTTGTTGTGCATAGTGACCTGCTAAA
>CAYGMR010000695.1:0-2366 GCA_964350725.1 uncultured Ardenticatenaceae bacterium
ATCGCTGAAAGCGCGGTTTCTGCCCGCGCTCCCTCTGGGAAATCAATTAACGATTTTACTATCATAACAAAAACTCCTTTGCGGCCAACGTCAAAACCAGGCCGATAAAAAGATAAGCGAGATTCGTGCTGGCGCGTACCCACCATGGTCGATCTGACAAATCCATGCCAAATGCCCGCCCCAGCACCACGCCGATTCCAAGCAAGAAAAACCAGGGGGTAAAAAGAAAGGCAAAGGAACGACTGATGGCCATCGTTGCCAGATCATGAATACCGCCGGAGATGATAAAGGTCATGATTAAAGCGACACTCGCTGGCAAAATTCGGCTCGTGGGCATATACACATATTTACCCAAGCCATACCCCCATATCGGATTCCAATATTGCCAGAATCCAGCAAAAGAAGTCGCCCCAAATGAACGTTGCAACATATTTCGCAGGGAGCTGGAATCGCCTAGAGGGACACCATTTCTTCGCTCAACATACTGAGCAAGTGTTAGACCTTGCCATTGCTGTTGCCTACGAGGGCTAATTTCATTTTGGTTATTGTTCATTCTCTTGATCTCTCCTGTGCTCTATACAATGTCAGTTGCTGTTCTGTTCCACCGCAAGATAACTACGCCAAAACTTTATTATAAATGACAGGCATTTGCCCCTGCCATTGCTGCCAGATGTCATCTTCGGTAATCAGGTCAGCCATAAAGTGACCTACATTGATTCTGCTGGTCTGTCCCGCATCAAAAATGGCGCTGCGAATGGGCGATGGATACACGTCATACGGGGTAACTTCGTCTTCATCAATCAAATTATCTGGCCGAACGGCCGTCCACTCAATCAGCTTATCGTTTTGACCAACCTTGCTTCTCAGGTAGTCTGCCGCCTGTTCATTATCTACATGCGGGGGCAACAGCAAGCGCAGCAGTCCCACAACACATTTCTCTGCAAAGGAAATGGGTTCATTGAGATCACGGTTGCGGTTACCCGTGGTATTCACATGATTTTTCTCCTAAGAGTAGGCGCGTTTTGCCAGCCACGGCTTGGGTTAGGAAACACGCATTATGTGAAAACGCAAAAGTCCTTTGAAATAAACTAAAACGATTTCTGCGTTTTCACTCAAGTAATTCACAAACTCTTGACAGTTTTTAGTCAAAAAACTTTTTGTGAATTACATAAGTCAAGTGAAATTGTTTTTGAATGGGATTGTGTCCTTGGGTGATCAATGGATTCAATCACCCAAGGATGGACTTAATTGTTAAAACCTTGGGGACAATAGGTTGTTTGCGGTTATGCAGCTGCGCCAGAGGCCAGATTGTCAACGGTTACGGCCGTTTCGCTGGGACGACGTAGTAAAACAATACCGAGCCAGACAAACCAGACGATTTGGGTCAGGCCGAAAACCATGCCGCCAATTTCACTCAGGGCAGGCACCACGGTAATCAGTCCTGCTGAGCCGACAACGAAGCCAAAGTAGCTAAACAGTCGAGGCAAGCCCCCATTACGCAGCGCGGCCACACTCAACAGCACAACCCAGATGCCACCGACCACTTCGACACCGCCGCCAAGTCCATTGAAGACGGATTCGATTGCCAGCCAGACGGTGGCGGCTTGTTCGGGATTTTGAGCGTAAAGAGAAACGGCCGTTTCCATGCCCACGTTATAAATCATGCCACTGGCAATCACCAGAACAGCCCAGATAATGCCAAAGGCGGTGGCGGTGCGGGCTACGGCTGATTTATGACCTTGTAGTCGCTCATGCAGCGCCAACGATAAAACCACCAGCATGGCACCCCAGGCCACGTACACAATCAGGTACAACATCGAGAGCACTCCCTGATTTTCCACAATCGCCGCCACCTTTTGCAACGGATCGGCATTCTCGGAGATATTGACAACGGCCACAAAGCCGACGATGCCAATAATATAGGCCAATGCCTCGTACAAAGCGGCCGCCCCGCCCCACTTCTGTAACGACGTCATACTTGATTTGCTTTCTTGTTTCATAATTTTCTCTCCTTGTGCCAGTTACTCTGGCAGGTGGGGATTAACCGAAATGAGCGTCAATCCAAGATTATTGATCTTCTTAAACACGCCATGCAGCGCCGCCTGGTCGCGGATGGCCCCGCTCAGAATCGTATGCCCGTCTGTGGTGCGGGTGATGGTGAAATCCTCGAACCATGTTTGCCAACGGCCGTCTAAATGACCTTCGATTTTGATGTGGTACTGGTTCTGCTTGTCTGCGTGTTCGTTCATCATGCTTCAAGAATAAGGCAGGTGGCGCGACAAATCCCCACAGGAAACTGTAGTTGTGGAGATAAAAAGCTGTAGTTTGGGGAGAGAAAAACTGTAGGGCGACCCTTGTGGTCGCCC
>CAYGMR010000696.1:0-2356 GCA_964350725.1 uncultured Ardenticatenaceae bacterium
GCCCAACGGTCGTTGGCATTTTCCCCGATGGTACGGCCGTATGCGAAGCCTTAGATATGAGCGGCAATGTCTGGGAATGGTGTCAGACACGCTGGCGTGATGAAAACAAAAAAGATTACACACCAATCTGGCAGGAAGATGGCCGTGAAAGCTTAGCAGGTGATGAGTACGTCAATCGTGTTATGAAGGGTGGAGCTTATTGGCATGACAAAGATGTTCTCCCGGCCGCCGTGCGCTACGGGCTCACTCCGTTCAGCGGGTACTTCGACAGGAGTGTGCGGCTGGTGTCCCCGTTCATCTCTGGACTCTGAAACCTCTGTCCTCTGTATCTCTGATCAAATGCGCCGCAGGCGCAGCCTCTGTTCTCTGGGGGTTTGGGGGTTCCCCCCAACATTAACTCGCGCAAGCGCGATCGACCAAATTTTTTAACCATGTCTCGACCAGAAATGCCCATCTTCACACGCCCATTTGACTTTTTAAGCTGGATTGTCCCGGTTACAAACCATTTCCCGCGTGCCCAACGCCTCACAACAACCAAAAGATTGTTGGATGCCGCCTTTGACCTCAGCGAACGGCTGGAAGAAGCCAATCAACGCCGCGGACAAGCCCGCTTGGAGCGCCTCGATTTGGCGGATGAAGCGCTGACTAAGGTGCGCTTTTATCTGCGCCTGGCGCATCGTTGGCATTGGCTAAATCCCGGCCAATACGAACACGCCGCACGCATGCTGGATGAAATCGGGCGCTTGCTTGGCGGCTGGAAAAAAGCGACAATAAGGGTGGGCTAGGCTCATACCGGCCGCCGCGCGCAACAGGAATAATCCGAACAACAGGAACAACAACAGGGGTGTGCGGCTGGTGTCCACGCTCTTCGTGGGGTATCCCCACCGGAAATGCAAGGCGGGTACGCCTTCCTTGCCGAGGTCAAGATGAACGGCGGAGCCTATTCCAGGCCGCGCTCACAATTGTCCGCAAGCTGTGGCCGGTCTCCTGACCGCGCCACCCGGCGACAGTTGCTTGAGCCGGGCAAATAACAACGGCGGAATGCCCTCGGTACGTCCCTGGTATTTTGCCCATATGCCTGGGGCAATAAATGCACCAGGCATATTGCTCAAGATATGTACGCACAAATTGCCAGTTGGCCTAATCTTTTACTCGCTTTCCGCAAAGCTGCTAAAGGCAAACGCGGCCAGCCCAATGTGGCTGCGTTCGAGCACCGCCTGGAAGATAATCTGCTGCAACTGCAAAGGGAACTGCACGACAAAAGCTACCGCCCCGGCGCTTACGTCAACTTTTATATCCACGATCCCAAACGCCGCCTGATCAGCGCCGCGCCTTTTCATGACCGGGTAATTCACCATGCATTATGCAACCTGATTGAACCCGTTTTTGAACGCAGTTTCATTGACGACAGTTATGCCAATCGCATTGGCAAAGGCACACACCGCGCCCTGGATCGCTGCCAACAGTTCGCCCGTCGCTACCAGTATGTGCTGCAATGTGATATCCGCCAATTTTTCCCCAGCATCGACCATGCCATTTTACGCGACATTCTGTGCCACAAAATCGACGATGCGCATGTTTTGTGGCTGATTGATCAAATTTTGGAGAGCGGTCAAAAGGTCCACCGGCATGAATATGAAATGGTCTATTTCCGCGGTGACAATTTGTTGGCCGTTTTGCGTCCACGCGGCTTACCGATCGGCAATTTAACCAGCCAGTTTTGGGCCAATGTCTATCTCAACCCTTTTGATCATTTTGTCAAACGCGAACTGCGCTGCAAGGGGTATGTGCGTTTTGTCGATGATTTTTTGCTTTTTGCTGACGATAAACGTTGTTTATGGCAATGGAAGGCGACCATTGATGAGCGATTGGCACAGTTTCGACTCAAATTGCACCCGCACTGTCAACCACAGCCGGTTACAAATGGGATTCCCTTTTTGGGCTTTGTGCAATTTCCAACTAGGCGGCGTCTAAAACGCAGACGGGGTCTTGCTTTTCAGCGTAGATGGAATTGTCAGATAAAGGCATATCAGATGGGCTTGTTGAGCTTTGAGCAATTAACCGCATCGGCGCAAGGGTGGGCGAATCATGCATCTTATGGCAATACAGTTGGTTTACGCAAGATAGTGTTAACTAAAAAGATTAAACCAGTGGTGCGGTAGGGGCGCGGCGATTGCGCAAGGCGTTTTGATTTCAGCAGGCGCTCACCTTCCAATCGCCGCGCCCGCGTCGGCCGGACAAATGTGTTGAACACACACGGGCCAGGCAATCGGGAGAAACGGCCGTCTGTTTTCAACCCACACCTTTCCCGATTGCCTGGCCCCTACAAGGTGTTGTTTTTTGGGTGACAGGGGCA